>CAZNKA010000119.1:0-3694 GCA_964573495.1 uncultured Acidiphilium sp.
TTTTGGTGGAATCTGCTACGAGATACGATATAAAAGGCAAAGCGTATATAGACACTCCGCTTAAATATTATTTTTCCGATTTAGGTCTTAGGAACGCAAGAATAAATTTCAGACAGTTCGAGCAACCGCACTCTATGGAAAACATAATTTACAATGAATTACGCTTGCGCGGATTTTCGGTGGATGTCGGTGTTGTAATCGCAAAGGAAGAAGGATTTCGTAAACAGTTAGAAGTTGATTTTATATGCAATCTCGGCACAAAACGCTATTATATTCAGTCGGCGTATTCTATGCCGAGCGAAGAAAAGAGAGAACAGGAGATAAGACCGTTTAAGAAAATAGACGACTCGTTTAAGAAAATCGTGATTACGGGTGACATGTCGCCTGCATACTATAACGACGACGGTATCTTGTTTATGAACATCTTCGATTTCTTGCTTAAACCGGGAAATCTTAATATTTAAACCTTGCTACTTTACTCGAAAATAGATTAGTCGGGATAATCCGAGTAAAAGTCCGAGAAGGTAAAAAGTTATGAAAAAATTCATCGGAAAGGAGCAAGGAATTGCACAGCTAACAAGACCCTCCCCTTAAGCAATTAGCTCAAGGTTTTTTTATTTCATTAAATAAGCGCGCCGAAAGTTAAAAAAAACTCGGAGCGCTTTTTTTATTTTTATATTTTTAAGCAAACGCCGCAAGCACCGCCCCGCAAACGAGCAGAGCAAGCCCTATCCACTCCTTTAAAGAAAGTTTTTCTTTTAAAAATACGACGGAAAACAAAACCGTAATAAGAATGCTTAATTTATCTATCGGAACGACAACGCTGACCGCCCCGTTTTGAACGGCGTAATAATAACAAAGCCAGCTAGCCCCGGTGGCAATACCCGAAAAGACAAGAAAAACGACGTCTTTTTTAGTTACGCTTTTAATCGAAGAGGTTTCTCCGCGAGCGAAAACGATAATCCACGCAAAAACCAGAACGACCGCCGTACGAATTGCCGTTGCCAAGTTGGAATTGACGTTTTCGATTCCGACTTTCGCAAGCAACGACGTTGCCGCCGCAAAAAACGCGGAAAGAACCGCAAATATAACCCACAAAAATTTCGTTTTTTCGGCGCGTGCGTTTGTTCCTTCGGTTTTTTCGGGAATCTCGCCGCTTTTTTGCTCGTTCGCACTATCGAATGACTTGTCGGGCACCCCGCCGAGAACACTACCCGCGGCGCGCGATTTAGCGAATTTTACGTCCGCCATCAAAAAAGAACCCGCCGCAATTAAAACGACCGATATAAGTTTAAGCTGCCAATTTACGCGCTCGGACGGAAAAATAATCAATGCAAGCAGCATCGAAATAGCCGCGCTCGATTTATCCACCGCGGAAACCTTAGATACTTCCCCTAAAGAAAGCGCTTTAAAATAACAAAGCCAACTTGCTCCGGTCGCCAACCCCGATAAAACCAAAAACACCCAAGATTTCGCGGTTATTTCAGTTATCGACGGCAAACCCCCCGTGATAAGCGCGATAAGCCAAGCAAAAATCAGCACCACCGAAGTTCTTACAGCGGTAGCGACGTTCGATTTGACGTTTTTTATTCCGCATTTAGATAAAATCGCGGTAATTCCGGCAAACACAGCCGAAAAAACAGCCGCCCACAACCACATAAATTCTCCTCCGCTCGGTTTTTATCGATTATCGATAAAACAACGCTAATTAAAATCAAACTTCGCAATTCGTATTCTTTGCAATTCGTATTATATAGCTTTCGTTTTTTAAAATCAAGCGACTACGGGGCAAGAGCAAAAAAATCCGCTTTAAAATCCTCGGCTTTTTGCGCGAAATAAAAAATATCGCGATTTAATTGACTAAAATTCGCGTCGGGTATATAATATACGAAAAGCAATCCATATTTAAACTACCGCAAAAGGAGTTAAAATGTTTAAAATTTTAATCGCGGAGGACGATAACGAACTAAGGCTTATGTTCAAGCGCGTGCTTATAAAAAACGGATTTGAAGTAACCGAAGCCGTTAACGGCAAAGAAGCGCTCGACGCCACCGCCCAAAATTCCTTCGACCTTATAATTTCCGATATAATGATGCCCGTTATGGACGGCTACGAACTGATAAGAATTTTACGCGAAAGCGGCGACAAAACGCCCGTTTTAACCATTACCGCAAAAAGCGAATACGAAGATATGCGTCAGGGATTTCTATCCGGCTCGGACGACTATATGGTAAAACCCGTAAACGTTAACGAAATGCTCTTGCGCATACACGCCCTGCTGCGCCGCGCGCAAATGATTAACGACCGCACTCAAACCATAGGCGGCACTACTCTGGAATTCGATACTTTTACCGTTTTTTCGGGCGGCAAACAAACTATTCTGCCGCAAAAAGAATTTATGATTTTATATAAACTGTTCGCCTCGCCGGGCAAGCTTTTCACGCGGCAACAGCTTATGGACGACGTTTGGGGATACAATACGGACAGCGACGAGCACACTTTAGACGTGCACATCGGGCGCCTGCGCGAAAAATTCCGCGAAAACCCCGATTTCGAAATAGTAACCATGCGCGGCGTGGGGTTTAAGGCGGTTAAAAAATGAAAAAACGCAAAATTCCCGATTGGAAAACAAAAAAGCGCTTGAGCTTCCACTTATATTTCACCATTTTCGTTTCAAGTACGATATGCGTCTCCGTTGCTTGCGCCGCTCTTTTCGAAAAAATCACCGACCGCTGGATTAACGAAACGCTGCAAATTCCGGACTTTTTGATTTGGATTATAATAAGCCTCCTCGTAGGGACGGTGCTTTCGCACTTGGTAGGCGAACTTACTCTTTCGCCTATTAAAAAAATCCGCAATGCCATGAGCGAGGTTTCGGAAGGAAATTTCGACGTTTCGGTAAACGAAAAAAGCCGCATCGACGAAATCGAGGACATCAATCACGCTTTTAACATAATGGTTAAAGAACTGCGCTCGATGGAAGTAATACAAACCGATTTCGTTTCTAACGTTTCGCACGAGTTCAAAACGCCGCTCACCGCGATAGACGGCTACGCCGCAATGCTTCAAGGCGACGTTACACTAGAGGAAAAAAACGAGTACGCAAGCAAGATTTTGTTCAACGCGCGCAGAATGAGCGAGCTGGTAAACAATATCCTTTTGCTTTCTAAGTTGGATAATCAGGGCATCGAAAGCAAAAAAGAAAACTTTTATTTAGACGAGCAAATCAGGCAAGAAATCGTAGCCACCGAAGAAAAATGGAGCGAAAAAAATTTGGAACTAGAAGTAAAACTCGAACAAACGCTTTATTACGGCAACAAAAGCTTGCTTTTTCACGTTTGGAGCAATCTTTTGGGCAATGCGATAAAATTCAGCCCCGAAGGCGGAAAAATCACTTTGGAGCTAAAAAAAGAACCGGGCTTTTTATCGTTTTCGATATCGGACGAAGGCGAAGGCATTAACGAAGAATGTAAAAATTACATTTTTAATAAATTTTATCAATCCGACACCTCCCACAAACAAGAAGGCAACGGCTTAGGGCTTGCCTTGGTTAAAAAAATAACCGATATTTGCGGCGGAACCGTCGAAGTTGAAAACCTAAAGCCTAACGGATGCCGCTTTTTAGTAAAATTACCCGTAAATTAATCTTATATTAATCACAAAAAGCCGCCTATAGGTCGATTATCGGCACTTT
>CAZNKA010000120.1:0-3603 GCA_964573495.1 uncultured Acidiphilium sp.
GCGAAAACTGCGATCCTTCGTGCGATTGCGGAAGATTTTTGGAAATCTGGAACAACGTTTTTATGCAATACTATCGCAACGAAGACGGCTCTTATTCCAAGCTTAGCCAAAAGAATGTCGATACCGGTATGGGGTTGGAGCGTACGCTTTGCACCATAAACGGCGCGGAAAGCGTTTACGATACCGACCTTTTTGCCGCCGCTCGCGCTAAAATCGAAGAACTTACGGGTAAAAAATACGGCGATAACGAAGAAGAAACCCGTGCGTTCAGAATAGTTTTGGATCATATCAGAACGGCTACGTTTATGCTCGGCGATTATCGCGGAATAGTTCCTTCCAACGTAGACCAAGGCTATATATTGCGCAGACTTATTCGCCGCGCCGTAAGGTTCGGAAAAGCTTTGGGCTTAAGCCACGGTAAACTTTCCGAAATCGCGCTTTGCTACGTCGAAAAATATAAAGACGTTTATCCCGAACTCAAACAAAACGAGGCGAAAATCGTAGACGAGCTCAATAAGGAAGAGAATAAATTCGGCAAAGCTTTAGAAGAAGGGCTTAAAGAATTCAATAAAGTAATAACGCATATTCCCGGAACGACGTTCCCCGGCAAAACCGCGTTTAGGCTTTACGAAACTTACGGCTTCCCCTTAGAAATGACCGAAGAACTCGCGCGCGAACGCGGATTTTCGCTCGATAGGGCGGGTTACGACGCCGCGCTTTCCGATCACCAGAAAAAATCCGCGGTCGGTGCCGAACAAAAATTCAAGGGCGGGCTTGCCGATACGGGCGAAGCCACCGCGCGTTTACATACCGCGACGCACCTTATGCAAGCTGCTCTTCGCAAGGTTTTAGATCCTTCCGTAAGCCAACGCGGCTCGAACATAACCACCGAGCGTTTGCGTTTCGACTTTAATTTCTCGCGTCCGATGACGGCTGAAGAAATCGCGGAAGTCGAAAAACTCGTTAACGAAGCCATTAAAGCGGACGTTCCCGTAGTTATGGAAGAGATGACCGTCGAGGAAGCGAAGGCGCAAGGCGCGATAGGTCTTTTCGAAAGCAAATACGGCGATAAAGTCAAAGTTTATACCATGGGTTCTTACAGTAAAGAAATTTGCGGCGGACCTCACGCGAAACGTACAGGCGAGCTGGGCGAGTTTAAAATAGTAAAAGAACAATCGTCCTCCGGCGGCGTAAGAAGAATTAAAGCCGTTTTAAACTATTAATAGCGTTTAATTACGGATAAATCAAAACGTTTTAAGCAATCGAAAAAAATAAAATTATAAATAAATTAACGGAGAATAAAAATGAGCGAAAAAGTCATTCTTACCGAAGAAGGCAAGCAGGAGCTTGAGAAAAAACTGGAATATTTAAAAATGGTAAAGCGTCCCGAAATAACCGAGCGTATTAAAATCGCCCGCGAATTCGGCGATCTTTCCGAAAACGCCGAATACGACGCGGCTAAAAACGAGCAAGCGTTAATCGAAGGCGAAATCGCGGAAATCGAAGCAAAATTAAAGGTTGCCGAAATAATCACCGTAAGCGCTAAAAAAGATACGGTAAGCGTAGGCGCGAAGGTTTCGTTTACCGATTTAAGAAATTCTAAGCAATACGAATTCGAAATAGTAGGTACCACCGAAGCAGATTTCAAGGCGGGGCGTATATCCAACGAATCGCCCATCGGCAAAGCTTTGCTTAGCAAAAAAACTGGTGACGTAGTTACCGTCGAAGCGCCCGCGTCTTCTTACGAAGTTAAAATAGATAAGGTTAGTTACTAAGCTAAAAAATGGATAATCGCATTACGAAAAGCCGCTTGTCAAGGGTTCTTTCTTACGATTGGCTTAAAATTTTGATAATGATGGTCGCTATTATATTCGTTTGGTCGCTTGCTTATACCGTGGGTGCGCCCAGAATATCGGAGGGGCAAAAGTTCGAGCTTTACGTTTACGACTGCGATTTTTCAAAAAACACAAGCGAAAGCAAAATTTTATACGACGCACAAAACGCCGGCGTTTTTTCTTACGACGTTTTGGATTTCGATTCGCGCCAATTCACGGAAGATTACTTCGGCACTATAATGCAAGCCGCTACGTCTGTGAACGAAGGCGACGTTATGGTCCTTTCCGACTTCGAAACGGATATCGAGAGCAATTCGTCCGTGTTTCGCAGTTTTGCCGATACATATTATCATATACTGTCGGATTACGGCGAGCTTTGCGCCGATGCGAAAAATTATTGTTTAAAAAACCTTTTCGTTCAAGAAAATAACGGTGAATATTCGCTTAACGAAAGCAGTATAGAAAAATATTTTTACAAGCGCATGCAAAAAGATCCGCGATTTAGAACGGACGAAAAAAAAGCCGCGGGCGTTAAATACGAAATAGAGCGCATTAAAAACGTTTGGAATAACGCGCTCGTTTTGGAAGACGTTTTAAAAAATCATTCGGAAGTCTTCGTTAGTTATAAGCGTTACGTTCAGGCTTTGGCGGCTGCTTCGTCCGACGAAGAAAAACAAGAATATCAAAAGTACGTAGATAGCGGTAAAGAAAAGCTTTGCGCAATCGATTTAGGTAAGCTTAGCGGCGGCGAAAAAAATATAACCGAGCTGTTTTCTCATAGCGTTTACAAAGAAGACGAAAACGGCGAGTTGCAATTGGATTCTGCCGGTGCGGACGGTATAGTTATGTGCGTGTTCGATTACGGCGATCAGCCCGATTTAAAATACGAATCGATAGCTTTCGTAAACTATATTTTTAAAACGTACAGCGATTTTTGCAGCGACAACGTAAGCGGTTTGATAGACTGAAAATTAAAAATTTTTAGCGTAATTCGGTGCGGCCGTTTTTTGCGCAAAAGTGTTGATAATCGACCTATAGGCGGACTTTTTATGGAAAATCTTATAAAAAACACAGCCGCTTTTAAAATTTTTGCGGGGGATAAACGCGCGGGCAGACTTTCGCACGCATATGAAATCACTTGTAAAGACGAGCTTATGCTGGCTGAATATACCAAGGCTTTTTGCAAGCTTGCTCTTTGTGCGAGCGAAGATTTTTGCGACGATTGCAGAACTTGCAGGCTTATCGAAAAAAACGCGTATGCAGACGCAAGTTTTTATCCCGCCTCGGGCGCGAAAAAAATATTGGCGTCCGACGTAGACGAACTTATCTCGCAAACTTATGTAAAACCGCTCGAAAACGAAAGGCGGGTTTTCGTTTTAAACTACGCCGAAAGCATGACGATTTCCGCGCAGAACAAACTGTTAAAAACGCTCGAAGAACCGCCTGTCGGGGTTATAATAATTTTAGGCGTGGTTAACGAATACTCGCTTTTGCCTACGGTGAAATCTCGCGTCAAACGGTTGGATATTCCGCCTTTTTCGGAAGACGAATTGTTTGCCGCGTATAAGGATCGTACGGAAAGCGGCATTTTAAAAAACGCGGTGGCCGCATGCGGCGGCAAGGAAGGCGAGCTTTTGCGCATATCGGGCGGAGGCGACGCGTTAAGCGACGAGCTTGCGCTTTCGGTCCTTTCGGGAATGAAAAACACCAGAAGAATGCTCGAATATTCTTCTAAAATAGACAAGGACAACGTTCGTCCGTTTTTGTC
>CAZNKA010000121.1:0-3570 GCA_964573495.1 uncultured Acidiphilium sp.
AAGAAATTCTGAAAAAGGAAGACACGGGCGAAATAATTCAAGAAATTAAATAATTAAATAAGATTGTTTTTTAATGAGAGTGTAAAATAAAGTGTGTAAGTAAAAAAATTTAACTTGATAAAAAATTACTTACACACTTTTCTTGACATTCCCAAATAAGATTGTTTTTTTTCTTTTTTTCACACATAGCAAACGAGGCGTTTTCGTTAAAGAAAGCGCCTCGTTTTTTGTTTTATTGTTTTTAGCCGCTTTGCGCCGCTACGTTTTACCTATTACTTATTGAAATATCTGTTTAAAAGCCCTGCAAAAGCCTTTCCGTGACGTGCTTCGTCGCGAGCCATTTCGTGAACGGTATCGTGAATAGCGTCTAAGCCTAATTCTTTAGCGCGCTTAGCAAGATCGGTTTTGCCTTTGGTAGCTCCGTTTTCTGCGTCTACGCGAAGTTCTAAGTTCTTTTTGGTAGAATCTGTAACGACTTCGCCCAAGAGTTCGGCAAATTTTGCCGCGTGTTCGGCTTCTTCGAAAGCGGCTTTTTCCCAATACAAACCGATTTCGGGATAACCTTCGCGATGAGCTACGCGCGCCATTGCAAGATACATACCTACTTCGGTACATTCGCCGTTAAAGTTCATTCTTAAGCCTTCTAAAATTTCGGGATCTACGCCCTGCGCTACGCCTACTACGTGTTCAGCCGCCCATTCTACGTTGCCGCTTTGTTCGGTAAATTTAAACTTGGGCGCTCTGCATTGGGGGCAAAAATCGGGGGCTTCGTCGCCGGTGTGAACGTATCCGCATACGCTGCATACAAATTTTTTCATGATGATAACTCCTTAAATCGTGGTTAATTTTATTTATTTTAAGCGCGTTTTAATCGCGCAAAAATATCTTTTTCTTAAGTTTTAAACTATTTATCGCCTTTTGCGAGCTTAGCGCAATCGGGGCATATTCCGAAATAGGCATGACTTTCGCGCTCTACGATAAATCCGCTGTTTTCGCTTAACACTTTTAAGGAAGTAGGCGTTTCGAAAATATCGTAAATTTTAGCGCAGTTTCTGCAATAAAAATGGCTGTGATTGCTAACGTCGCCGTCGTAATGAACTTTTTTATCTTCCGTTTCGACGATTATAGCCTTACCCTCGCTTAAAAACGCCTTTAAATGCCTGTATACCGTGGCTAAACTTATATCGGGGCATTTTTGCTTTGCCTTAATAAACAATTCTTCTGCCGACGGATGCGTTTTTTCGCTTTTTAATATTTCGTAAACTACGTCGCGTTGTATAGTGTTTCTCGTTGCGCTCATATTCAGCCGTTTGACAGCCTTAAAGGATTTTATCCTTTAATTTAGGCTTGCCGTTCATTTTGCTTATTGCTAATGATAATCATTTTCATTTAGCATCTATATAATATCATATTAAAAATCTTTCGTCAAGCGTTTTTTCGCTCTTTTTTAAAATTTTTATTTTTATTTTCGAAAGTCGAAAACGAACTAAAAACCGAACGCGCACGGAATTAGCGCTCATATTCAAAAATAGAAAAACTTAATCTTTTAAAGCGATTTCTCGCAAAAAGTTCGCAATTTTTCGCCCGCCGAGGCGCGCTTGTTTTTTATCGCAAAAGCAGGAAATTCTAACGTGATTTTTTGCGCCGAACCCCTCGCCCGGGGTTACGACTACGCCGCACGAGCGCAACAATTCGCTTGAAAAATACTCGCCCGAACAAGGCGTTTTTAAAAACAGATAGGGGGCGTTTTCGCCGCCGCAATAATCGGCGCCCGCTTTTTTAAGCTCTTCAGCCAAAACGGCGGCGCTTTGCTTATAATAATTTATTCGTTTTTCGAGCTGTTTTTTGCCGATATGCGAATACGCGGCGGCGGCTCCGTACTGCGAAATATAGCTTACCCCGTTAGAATGAAGAATACAATGCTTGCAATACGCCGAATAAAGCGGATTTTCTTTTTTTATTATCGTATATCCGCACCGAACGCCCGTAAAAGATAAGCTTTTAGAATAAGAGCGAACTTCGGCTATCACCGCGGAGGCTCCGTCCGTTTTGTAAACGCAAAAATCACCCTTTAAAAAAGAACGGTAAGCACCGTCGAAAATTATAAGCGCGCCTTTTTCAAGCGCGTAGTCTACGTATTTTTCGAGAGCGTAATCGCTTATAACCGCGCCGCAAGGATTAGACGGCGAACAAATAAAAATAACGTCCGGCGAAAAAGTTTTATCGCTAGGCAAAGCGAAATATCCGTTTTCGTCGCGGGATTCGCTTAATAGACATTCCACACCGAAAGTTTCGCACACGTCTTTATAAAGCGGATACGCGGGCGATAAAATCAACGCTCTTTCCGGGCGAACTATTTCGACCAAATCGCAAATCGCGCGCTTCGCGCCGTCGGTTATAAAAACTTCGTCTTTTAAAACGCACGCGCCCTTTTCCGCGTAATCCGCGGCTATTTTCTCGCGCAGAAAATCGCAACCGAACGCGGGCGAATACCCTTTAAACCCGCTTTTTTTAGTTATATCCGCGGCGGCTTTTTTAAGCGCGCGCCCCACTTCTTTTATCGGCGGAAGTTTTACGTCGCCCACGCCTAAATTTATTATTTCGCTTTCGGGATTTTTCTTCTTATAAAGCTCCACCTCGCGCGAAAGCTTGACGAATAAAAAATTCGCGCCCTTTTTTTTATACGCTTCG
The DNA here is from genome assembly GCA_964573495.1 of uncultured Acidiphilium sp. Taxonomy (GTDB): domain Bacteria; phylum Bacillota; class Clostridia; order Christensenellales; family Borkfalkiaceae; genus HGM11416. Next base: position 2,692 of record CAZNKA010000121.1, read on the forward strand.
TCTATTTTCATGTGCCCCCTATAAATTTCCCGCTAAAAAATCATCGCAAAAGCCGCCCTTAAAAATCAAGTGCGGCTCGCCCGAAAGCTTAATTTTCTCGTTTTCGCGCTCGACGGTCAAACGCCCGCCTACGTATTCGACGGTTAGCCGATCCGATTCACGCACGAACGAATTGTAAGCTTCGAACGTTGCGAGAGCGCCGCTCCCGCAAGCTAAAGTGTATCCGCTACCCCGCTCGAAAACGACGGCGTTTACACGGTTTTCTCCTGCGCAAGGCTTAAAAAATTCAATATTTATTCCGTTTTCGAACGCTCCGCTACGCAAAACTTTTTTAACGATTTTATCCGTAAAAGTTTTTTCCAGGCAGTCCGCATAAATCGTAAGATGCAAATTACCCGCGTTAAAAACCCGCGCCGCCTTTATTTTTTTATGATTTTGCAAACTTAAAAGCAAATCGCGCGTTTTTTCGTTTAGCTCGTTGACTTCCGCTTTTTTGCAAACTATTTCCGAAACGCCGTTAAAGTGCGACGCGCTGACGACTTGCGCCAGCGTTTTTACGTTAAAACGAAAACGCCCGCTTACGCCACCCGCCAATATTTTTGCAACCGTTAGGCACGCGTTGCCGCAAAAATCCGCTCGGCTACCGTCCGAATTATAAATATCCAAACAAAAAAAGCCGTCGGTTTTTTGAATAAAAACCACGCCGTCGGCACCGATTCCCGTTTTTTCGTTGCAAGCCGCCGCTATAAAACGCGCTTGCCACGGCTTTGAAAAAACGTAAATATACGCGTTTGCGGCGCACTCCGCTTTAATAAATTCAAGCATAAAAAATACCGCCCGTATTATTTTATACGAGCGGCTTTTAAAAAGTGCTTTTTT
>CAZNKA010000122.1:0-3448 GCA_964573495.1 uncultured Acidiphilium sp.
ATTTTTCGGTTTTGTCGCTTTCGGATAAATGCGAAGGCGTTAATATAAGCGGCGCAAAATATTCGCTTAAAAACGCTACGCTTAAAAACGACTTTCCGCTAGGCGTAAGCAACGAATGGCAGGGCGCGGAGCAAAACGAGATAACGGTTTCGGTTAAAAGCGGCGTTTTAGCCGTTATAATTTGCAAAGATAAATAAGATAAATAAAATTACCGATAAAAATCGACTAAAAATTCAAACTAAAATACGGAAGTAAAAATCAAAAAAACCATTAAAGCGGCGCAAAAAACGCGAATAAAAGGGCGGTGATATTTTTGAGCGAGAACGGAAAAAACGAAGCGATTGCGCTTCGAGCATACCCGAGATACGATTTTTCGTTTATTTATTGCGGAGTGGAAAGCCGCGCCAATTACGACTTTTTTTGCCCCAAGCGCGAACTTTACGCGTTATGCTTCGTTTACGAAGGCGAAGGCGAATTTTCTTACGGGCAAGAAAAATACGAACTAACCCCGGGCGACGTGTTTTTGTTTTTCAAGCATGAAACCGCGCGCGCGAAACCGAACGAAAAAAAGCCTTATAAATATATTTACGTGGGCTTCGTGGGCTCCGATTGCGAAGAAATTTTCGCGCATGCGGGGATTACGAAAAGCACCCGCGTGCTTAATTTGGAATACGACGAAAATTTAAAAAACGCCTTTTTTTCGATGCTTAAATTGTTTAAGCAAGATAATTTGTTAAACTCTATACAAATTCAGCGCGCGTTTTTAAAAATCATTTATATGCTTTGCAAAAAGAACGACGAAAACAAAAAGGTTTTCAGCACGCGCAAAGAAAAAATAGTCGAAAAAATTAAGGGATATATTCACGAAAACTACTTCGAACCCATAACGATTTCGCAGATAGCAAGCGAGCTTAATTACGAACGCACGTATATTTCTAAGGTTTTTAAAGAAATAACAGAAGTTTCGATTATCGATTATTTAATCAATTACAGAATACAAAAATCCGTCATATTGCTAAGGTCTACCGATAAATCCATAACCGAAATAGCCTTCGATTGCGGTTTTTCGGACGCGAATTCTTATTACGTTCGCTTTAAATCTAAGGTAGGGTGCTCGCCTTTTCAATATCGCAAAATGCTTAGAAACGCTTCCTCGCTGTTTTAGTTTTCGGCGGAAAATCGGTCGTGTTCGCGTGCGATTTTTGCCTTTGCAGTTCGAAAGCGAAAGCGTAACGCGCGCGCACGATAATATATAATGTAAATAACGAAGAATTAAGTTGCAAGTCGCACTATTATCGGTGCGGGTTGCGGCTTTTTTTGTGTAAAAGCGCGAATTTTGCCGTGTTTTAAATTCTGCGTTTATCCGCGCGGGCTTTATAAAAAAAGGTTTAAAACTCGCATAAATTTTTTGATTTTTAAGCAATGATTTTTGTGTTAAACAAAAAAACAACAAAAATAAGAAAAATGCTTCGCAAAAATATAGAAATTACGCTCGGGCGGTGTTACAATTTACTTGCGAAAATACGATGGGGTTTTTATATGCCCCGCAAGGAGAATTATATGGCGATTTGCCTTAAGCCGACGAGCGGGCAAAAAGATTTTCTCGATTGGGAATTCGGCATGTTTTTCCACTTCGGAATACGCTCGTTTTATCCGGGGCACGTCGATTGGGACGGCAAAGAAATGCTTGCCGAAAAGTTTAATCCGAAGTTGCTCGATTGCGATCAGTGGTTGGATACCGCTAAAAAAGCGGGCGCGAGATATGCGATTTTAACCGTAAAGCACCACGACGGTTTTGCGTTGTGGCCTTCGAAATATTCCGATTACGGCGTTAAAAATTCTGCTTGGAAAGGCGGGCAAGGCGACGTCGTCGAAGAATTTACGCGCTCGTGCAGAAAATACGGCTTAAAAGTAGGGCTTTATTATTCGCCCGCGCAGTGGGGCAATTCGTCCGTAAAATTCAGCGAAAGCAAAGAATACGACGATTATTTTATCAATCAGATTACGGAGCTGCTCACTAACTACGGCAAAATCGATTATCTTTGGTTCGACGGATGCGGCTCCGAAAATCACGAATACGACCGTGAAAGAATAGTACGCGAAATATTCAGGCTTCAACCCGAAATTTTAACTTTTTGCGACCCCGAATGGGTTCCGTGCGTGCGCTGGATAGGCAACGAAGACGGCTACGCTTCGATGGAGAATCCGTTGGTCGTAACGAAGTGGGATTTTTCCGAGCTGAAAAAAGAAGAAGTTCTTTTATCCGAGGCGGCGTTTTTACCCGCCGAATGCGATTGCAAGCTGCGTTCGACTTGGTTTTTCGATAAAAACGAAGATACTATAAAAGAATTAGACGAATTGTTCGGAATGTACGAAAGTTCGGTGGGGCGCGGCAGTAACTTTTTGATTAACGTGGGTCCCGATAACCGCGGACTTATTTGCGACGCGGACAGGCAAAGGCTTTTAGATTTCGGTCAAAAAATAAACGAGGTGTATTCTTCGCCTCTGCCGTTTTTGCCTATGAGAAAAACCGAGGATGATTTTTACGAGATTTCGAGCGTGGATTTAAATACCGATTTCGGGCTCGAAAACACGACTTACTCGTTGGTAAACACGCTTGTTTTGCAAGAAAATATATCGTGCGGGCAAAAGATAAAATCGTTTGAAGTTTACGCCGTTCTTCCGCGATACAAAAATAAGAAAATACTCGTGTATTCGGGCAAAACGATAGGGCATAAACACATTTGCAGATTTCCTACGGTTCGCTCGCCGCGTTTAATCGCAAAAATAACGGATAGCGACGGTGCGTGCGAAATTAAAAGCATGCAAGCCTTTTTCGTTAAATAAGGTGCAATAAAAACGCAAAAAAGCGCCTAAAAACGCGCAAAAAACGCAAAATAAAAGCGTTAAAAAGCGTAACGCGATAACGTTTAAAACAATAAGGACGGAAATTTATGGAAAAAAAATTCACGTGGGGCACGGCTACTTCGGCGTATCAGGTAGAAGGCGCGGCGCAAGAAGACGGGCGCGGCCTATCTATTTGGGATTCGTTCGTAAAGCAAAAGGGGCGAATAGCCGACGCCAGCGACGGCAGCGTTGCCTGCGACCACTATCACAGATATAAAGAAGACGTCGCTCTTTTAAAAGAGCTTGGCGTAAACGCTTATCGTTTTTCGGTTTCGTGGACGCGTCTTTTACCTTCGGGCGAAGGGCAAATCAACCAAAAAGGCGCCGATTTTTATTCGCGCTTAATCGACGAGCTTTTAAAAAACGATATTACCCCCGTGCTTACTTTGCATCATTGGGATTATCCTTTGGCTTTGTATTACAAAGGCGGTTGGCTTAATAGGGATTTAACAGATCTATTCGGCGAATACGCGCAAAAAGTAGTTAAATTATACGGCGACAGAGTTAACGATTATATAACTTTGAACGAGCCGCAGTGCAT
>CAZNKA010000123.1:0-3413 GCA_964573495.1 uncultured Acidiphilium sp.
GCAGAAACTTCAAGGTTTATCGCGGAATGGGCTCGCTCGCCGCTATGGCTAACGGCAGTAAAGACAGATATTTCCAAGAAGACGCTAAAAAATTCGTTCCCGAAGGCGTCGAGGGCAGGGTGCCTTATCGCGGAAGCCTTGCGGAAACCGTTTATCAAATGGTCGGCGGTATAAAATCGGGCATGGGTTATTGCGGCGCTCCCGATTTAAAAACTTTGCGTGAAAAATCGCAGTTCGTTAAAATAACCAACGCCGGTCTTATCGAAAGCCACCCGCACGATATATCGATAACAAAAGAAGCTCCGAACTATACTTCGAAAAGCTGATTATAGTCAATTCGCGAAAAATTCAGTAAAAACGGTTTTTAAATAAACGCTACAAGAAAAACTCAGGAGATATAAATGAAAGATCATCAAACAGTGCTCGTTTTGGATTTCGGCGGGCAATACAATCAGCTTATCGCGCGCAGAGTGCGCGAGCAAAACGTTTTTTGCGAGATGATTCCTTGCGATTCGTCTATCGAAAAAATAAAAAGTTACTCGCCTTGCGGAATAATTTTTACGGGCGGACCTAACAGCGTTTACGAACAAGGCGCGCCCGCGGTTGATCCCGAAATATTCGAACTCGGCGTTCCCGTTCTCGGAATTTGTTACGGAATGCAGGCTACTGCGCACGCTTTGGGCGGAAAAGTAGAGCACGCCCCCGGCAGAGAATACGGTAAAAGCGACGTCGTTTACGAAGATAACGTGCTTTTCGAGGGAATGGATAAGCAAAACGTTTGCTGGATGAGCCATACCGATTACGTAAGCGGCTTGCCCGAAGGGTTTAAGGTTTGCGCGCATACCGCGTCGTGCTCTACGGCTGCTTTTTTCAACGAGCAAAAACGCATTTACGGCGTGCAATTTCACCCCGAAGTTCAACATACCCGCCAGGGGACTATGATTTTGCATAACTTCCTTTTCAAAATTTGCGGGCTTAAAGGCGATTGGACGATGAGCGATTTCGTAAAAGAGCAAGTCGAAAAAATTCGCGCCGAAGTAGGCGACGGAAAAGTTCTTTGTGCCATGAGCGGCGGGGTAGACAGTGCCGTTGCTGCAGCCATAGTTCATAAAGCCGTCGGCGACAGACTTACTTGCATTTACGTCGACCACGGTATGATGCGCAAAAACGAAACCGAGGAAGTAGTTCGCGTGTTTAAAAAAGAGCGCGGAATGAATCTTATCGCGGTAGACTCCTCCGATAGATTTTTATCTAAGCTCGCGGGCGTTACCGAGCCCGAAAGAAAGCGCAAAATAATCGGCGAAGAGTTTATTCGCGTATTCGAAGAAGAAGCGCGAAAAATCGGCAAAGTCGATTTCTTGGTTCAGGGCACTATTTATCCCGACATTATCGAAAGCGGTACGGGTAAATCCGCCGTTATCAAATCGCATCATAACGTAGGCGGGTTGCCTTCCGTTGTCGATTTTAAAGCGTTAATCGAACCGCTCCGCACGCTGTTTAAAGACGAAGTGCGCGCCGTCGGTTTAGAAATGGGTTTGCCCGAAAAAATCGTTATGCGTCAACCGTTCCCCGGTCCCGGTCTTGCGGTAAGGTGCATAGGCGAACTCACGCGTGAAAAATTAGACGTGCTTCGCGATGCGGATTATATTTTCCGCGAAGAACTTGAAAAAGCGGGTTTAAATCGCGAAATCTGGCAATATTTCGCCGTGCTTACCAACAACAGAACGGTAGGCGTTATGGGCGACAGCAGAACCTATGGCTACACCGTCGCTTTGCGCGCGGTTAACAGCGTAGATGCAATGACCGCCGATTGGGCACATATTCCTTACGACGTTTTGGCTACTTGCTCCAGCCGCATAGTTAACGAGTGCGAGGATATAAACCGCGTGGTTTACGATATAACTTCAAAACCCCCCGCAACTATCGAGTGGGAATAATTAAAAGTGCCGTTAATCGACCTATAGACGGACTTTTTTAAAATAATCGGCGTGTTTTTTAACCTTAAAAACGCGCCTTTGCGGTGATTTTAATGAGCGAAAACATAAAAGAAAGCGTTGATAAAAAAAACGCGAAGTGCCCCTTTTGCGGCGGCGAACTTTACGTTAAATACACTAAGGGCGGCGGCTTTTGCCCGTATTGCAAAAAGGAGTTCGATTGCGAAAAAGCAGTTAAGTTATACGACTCTTTGCATGCCGAACAGAGCGAACCCGAGAAGAAGGTGGCTCGCGGCGAAGATTATTTGGAAGTAGATCGCGCTTTAGATAGGGCGGAGTTTTACTTAAAAAACAAGCAGTTCGAAGGAGCCGAAAAAGAATTTAACGGGGCGCTTGCCCTTACGGATACGGATTATCGCGTTTATTTCGGCATGGTTCGCGTGAAAACAAAAAATCTTACCGATTATAACGATCAAACTCACAAAGAATGGCTCGAAAAAGCTTTGGCATGTGCCGATTCCGAAGAAAAAATCATAATAAAGCGATTATACGGCGAGTATTATCAAGTTTCAAAGCTTTCCGACGACGAGCGTTTGCAATATAAAATCGAGCGAAACGCCGCAGTTAAAATCAAGTTGGAACAAAAGCTCAAAGATCTTATTCCTAAATATATGAAAGTCGAGCGCGGTTTAAAAACGCGCGTTATAATCGGAGCAATTTTTGTCGCTTTGGGGCTTGGCACGCTGCTGTGGGGAATGTTTGGGAAAACGGATTTTTTAGCCGTATGCGGGGTTGCTGCTTTAGCGGGCGGATATCTGTTTGTTCGTTCATACTTTTTGAACAAAAAACAAAACGCAATGTTTAACGCCGTGTTAGACGTTTATGACGCGTTGCCCGACCTTTCGCTCGATCCCGATGCGTATTTCGAGCTTTTAGAACTTTTAAAGGCATGTATTCAGCCTTTCATGAAAAAAAACAGCCTTTACGAGTGCGAGGAACTGCTTTCAAAAATATCCGACTTATTGTTTAATAAGGGCGGCAATGATGCCGTCGAGTTCGTGGCGAAAAATCGAGTGTTAAGCGATTTTATCGAAAAAACGGGCGAAAACGAAGAAAACGACTAAAAAAAAGATAAAAAAATACAAAAAAAGTATTTTTTTGTGCAAACGGCTGTTAAACAGTTGTGAAAAAACGCAAATTATTGTAAAATATAGCGGCTGGGGCAAAAAAAACAGAAAAGGAGGCGTCTTTTACGGTTATTTATTTTCGTAGGGGGCGTTTTTTCTTTTTTAGGTCGCGCCGATCGGTCTAGATAGCATTCGGCGTGCGCTCGAATGGAGTAAAAATTCGAGAAGAGTGCTAAAGCGTTAAACAAATTTTTTAATAAGTTATTATTTTTACGGCGGTTAAATCCGCAAAACCATAGGAGGTTTTTAATGAAGTACATTTATCTTTTCAGCGAAGGCAACGGCAAAATGC
>CAZNKA010000124.1:0-3372 GCA_964573495.1 uncultured Acidiphilium sp.
TTCGCCGAATTCTTCGCGCAAAAGCGAAAATAGGGGCTTTGGATAATTCAAAAAATCGCCCCGAACGAAGCGTTATCGGGTGCGAAGAACATCGAAAAATTAACGAACGCGTCGCTTTGCAAAGCGCGGTTTTATTAAAAAACGACGGCATTTTGCCGCTTAAAAACGCAAAAAAAATTGCCGTAATCGGGGCCAATGCAGACGACGTTCGCGCTCAGTACGGCGACTGGACGTATTTTACTCACCCCGAACCGCACCCCGAGGCAAAGCCTAAATCGGACGTGTATACCGTGCTTAAGGGCGTGCGCGAAATTTACGCGGATTGCGAGGTCGTTTACGCGAAAGGGTGCGCGGCGGACGACTTAGACGTTTCTGATTATGCGTGTGCAAACGCCGCAAACGAAAATTTTGCCGGCGAAGACGAGCAAATCGCGGAAGCCGTTCGCGTTGCGGAAAACGCCGAAGTCGTGATTGCCGTCTTGGGCGATACCGTGCGCCGAAACGGCGAAACCAAGGACGTAGCGCAACCCGTTTTACGCGGGCGGCAAGAAGAACTTTTAAAGCGCGTTTACGCCGTCAATAAAAACGTAATCGCGGTGCTCGTGAACGGCAAACCGCTGATTTTAAGCGGTATTTTGCCTTACTGCCGCGCCGTTATAGAATCTTTTAACTGTGGCGACATGGGCGGTTTGGCTATAGCTAAACTAATTCGCGGAAAAGAAAATTTCAGCGGTAAACTGCCTATTTCGTTCCCTTCCGCGATCGGCGCGGAACCGTGCTATTATAATCAATACGAATATTGGCACGGCGGTTCTTATTGCGACGTTTCGGCAAAAAGTCCTTTTCCGTTCGGGTTCGGACTTTCGTATTCGCGTTTCGAATACGGCGAGCTCGTTTTATCGAAAAAGGTCGCGAAACTCGGCGATACCGTTACTCTTTCCTGCGACGTTCGCAACGTAAGCGACGTAGACGGATTCGAAATCGTACAGCTTTATTTTAAAGATAAAGTCTGCAAAATATTAACACCCGTTCGCACGCTACTGGATTATCGCAAAATTTTTATTCCCGCAGGTAAAACCGTGCGCGCGGAATTTTGCGTAGCCGTCAAAGACCTCGGTTTTTACGATACGGATTGCTCTTATCGCGTGGACGCGGGCGAGTTCTTGTTTTTCGTAAGCGGTAACGGTGTCGAGTTTAAAGATTGCCTTTTAATCGTAGAATAAGCCGCGCGACGTTTTTAGTCGTAGGCAAAACATAAAACGCAATTTAGGCACGGAGAAAATTAAATGGAAGAAAAAAAAGATAAGTACGCAGTAGTCGATTTTTTTGCAAAAATAGCCACGGGCGGCGGTAAAAGACTGCATACGCGCATACCGCGTTTGCCCGAAATTCAACCTTTGCAATTTGAGCATGAAGAGTTTCCGCAAACGCAAAAAGAAGAAATAAACGCTCCGAATTTTTCTTTAGAACAAAAGTATGCCGAATTTTTAAAAGAAAAGGAAGATTTACGGAAACATTACGCTCCTTTTTTGTGCGATTACGCAAAAAAAGTATCCACGCCTGTCGTCAGAACGCAATTAAGGCAGTTCGATTATAGAAAAGAAACGCCCGAAGATTGCGAGGATTTTTCTAACGTTTTGCAGGGCAAAGGCGAATGGGAAAGTATAAATTTACCGCATTACGTCGGTCCCGAAGGGATCTGGAACGCTTTTTACAGAACGAATTTGCATTTGGATAAAAAACAAAGCGAAAAAGAATACGTTATCGACTTCGAGGCTGTCGATTATATTGCCGAAGTGTATTTAAACGGACGATTGATTACGCGCCACGTCGGCTTTTTCTCGGCTTTTTCGGCAATCGTTACGCCGTATTTGCGCGAAGGCGACAACACTTTGCTCGTCGTCGTTAAAAACGATATTCCGGTTATGGGTACGACGGTAGAAGGCAAGCGGCAGTTCGGAAATAAAATATACGCTGCCACGCATTTGGGATACGACGAGCCCGATTTGGGGTGGCATCATTGCCCCGCGGGTGCGGGAATTTTCGGAAAGGTTTTTTTCACCGAATGCGGCTCTCAACGCATTACGGATATTTTCGTGCAACCGGATATAGATAAAGGCACGGTTTGCGTTCATACCGCGTTTTATAATTTTTTAAAGGGCGCTTGCACTCGAAAGGTCCGTTATACCGTGGAAGGAAAGAATTTTCACGAAACCGTTTTTAAGGACTATTCGGGTAAAATTCAAGAAGTATTTATCGAAGAAAATTATTTAAACGAAGTGTTTTCTATTCCGTCTTATAGGTTATGGACGCCCGAAAATCCGTATTTATACGTCGTTACCGTAACCCTTTTAGACGAGAAAGATAACGTAATCGACGAAAGTCGGGCGCATTTCGGAATGCGAAAGTTTTCAATGGACGAAAACAGTTCTCCGAAGGGAAAATTCTATTTAAATAACGAAAGAATTATTTTGCGCGGAGCGAATGAAATGGGGCATTTTCCGAAAGCCGTTATGCAAGATAATTACGAGCAAATAATAGACGATATTTTAACGGCAAAAGTCGCGGGGCTTAACTTTTACAGATTTACTCAGCGCCCGGTTCTAGACGATATTTATACCTATTTCGATATGATGGGTATGATGTGTCAAACCGATTTTCCGGCTTTTCTTTTTCTGCGCGAAAGCGTTATAGGCGACGCGCTAAAACAGGTCGACGAGATGGAAAGGCTTACCAGAAATCATCCTTGCGTGGTTGTTGAAAGTTTTTGCAACGAAACGGCGGATTCCGAAGATTATCATTGGGAACAATACGGCTTGGGCAGAACGGAAATGGAAACGTTTTTCGAAGCGTCGCGAAAAATCGTTACGCTTTTAAACCCGCAAAGAGTAGTAAAATATTGCGACGGCGATTATTCGCCGGTGGCACGGTCTTACGGAATTAACGATTTTCATTGCTATACTTATTGGTATCCTTCGCACGGCATGCCCGCAGGGAAGTTCGATAAAGGATACTTGCCGCCTTTTAGAAGCGATTGGATGGCGGGGTGCGGCGAATACGGCGTGGACGGTTTGGATTATTACGATTTAATGAAAAAATATTATCCGAAAGAGTGGTTGCCCACAAACGACGACGAACCATGGACGCCTAAACGCATAAAAAGAGCTCAATGTTTTAGCAATCATTCGCAATTTTTCCCCGAACAAACTACGATAAAGGCTTGGATAAAGGAAAGCCAGAATTATCAAAGCGAGGCTATAACTTCGTACGTTCACGCGCTTAGAAGAAGAATAGATTACGTGCAAAGTTCCGCCGTTCATTTGTTAATAGACGCTTGGCCTGCCGGGTGGACGAAGGCTCTCGTCGGCGTCG
>CAZNKA010000125.1:0-3357 GCA_964573495.1 uncultured Acidiphilium sp.
TTAATCCTTTAGGGGTGTCGCTTTTTTACCTCGGGGTGTCGTTTGTATCAAAATAGTAATGCAAACACAAGAAAAAAGACGATTGCATTGCAATCGTCTTTTTTCATTAAATCCACCTAGCGGTGGATGAAGTATTGCTTCGTAATGTGAAATGCGCTTACGGCGTATAAAGAATTTTTTCGGTAGTGGTGGATTTAATTTCATTTTCCGTAAGGAAAACTTCATAATTTACGCGGGGAAATTACTTCATTTCACTAATATGTAAAAGCGATTTCTATATTTAAATTGCATTGAAATCGTCTTTTTTCAATTAAATCCACCTTGCGGTGGATGAAGTATTGCTTCGCAATATTTGCCTTCGCTTAAACTTCCACGCCTAAAACAGACTCGACGGGGAGCGAGAAAATAATTCCGGCGCCGGGCGTAGCCAAACCGACCTTTTCTTTAATCGCGGTCATAATGTCGTTGCGTTTTTCAAGTGACGTTAAAATTAAAACGATTTCTTTGTTTGGGTGAAGCGCGACGCCTAAAAATTTAACTTCTTTATTTGCACTGGCAGTTCCGCGCGCGTTAAAAACCGTGCCGCCTCTGGCACCTGCCGCGCGTGCCGCCGCCATAACGTCTTCTTCGAAACCGTGATTTACTATCGCTACTATTAATTCGTTTTTGATTTCCATATTGAACACCTCGTTAAATAGTTGTTTTCAGCGAGCGGAACCGCTGCCTGTAAGAATTTGAAAAGTCGAAAGCCCGCCGACTGCGCTTACGGGAATAGTGAGCGCAATACCGGTGTGGTTTTCGTTGAAGTTGAATTTATCGTCTAACAGTTTATAAACGAAAGGCACGTTATGCTTTTCGATGAAACAAAACACGATGTCTTTTTCGTGTTCGGAAATGCCTAAGGCAGACAAAATTTCGCTTCCGGCGGTACCTCTGCCAAGCATTATTGACTGAAAGTGTGCGTATTCTTTAACGAGTTTGGTTATTTTATTTCCAAGCCCGCGCGTTGCTATTATGATTAAATAGCGCAATTGAATTTCGGTATTCGGCATAAAATGCGTCTCCTTGTAATAAATTCGTGTTATAAAAGGGCAGGGCTAAAATAAGCCGATTGCCATATTTTGCCGTGGTTATCAATACTCGAGTTCGATAATTTCGTCATCGTGAATATTGAGTTTCGCCTTATCGAAGCGTTTTTGTTTAACGCCGGAAATTAATCCCATAAATTGAATAGTGATAAGGGGCATAAGCGCGACCGTCGCAACCAAACCGTAAGCGCAAGTCAAAATACCTTCTTGCCCTTGTTGCAAAACTTCAGCCGCGCCTATGGCGAACGGTAAAAGGAAAGTTGCAGTCATAGGTCCGGAAGCAACGCCGCCGGAGTCGAACGCGATGGACGTAAACACTTTATTCGGAACAATAAAGGATAAACCGAGCGCAAGCGCGTAGCCGATGCCGATTATATACCAGATTGATATTCCGGTTATTATTCTAATCATAGAAATGGCTAAAGCAAAAGCCATAGAAAGAGCGAGTGCAAAGCGAATCGTGTTTTTTGAAATAGAACCGCTCGATATTTCTTCTACTTGTTTAACCAAAACGCCGACCGCGGGCTCTGCTAAAACAATAAAAGTGGCGACCAAAGCGCCTATCGGAATAAGTAGCCATTTATTTGCCGAAGCAAGCGATTGCCCGATGAAATATCCCGTTCCCATATAAGCCGCGTTAACGCCGCAAAGGAATATCGAAAGCCCTATATAAGTATACAAAAAACCGATAAAAATTCTGAAAAGTTGAATTTTTGGCAATTTAAAAAATGCAAAATCGAAAATGAAAAATATAACGGTAATAGGAGCCAACGCGATTAAAACTTCTTTAAACTGAGCAAGCGCCGTTTGAGCGTATAAAGCCAAAACGTCGTTAAAGCTTTGGCAGGTTTTATGCGTTAATTCGGTGCTAACTTCGGGGCGTGAAATCAAACACATCGCAAGCATCATCATAATGGGACCTATCGAACAAATGGCAACCATGCCGAAGCTGTTATCTTCTTTAGATTTACCGCCGACCATACCCGCAACCGACGCGCCGAACGAAAGCAAGAACGGAACGGTTAAAGCCCCCGTCGTTACGCCGCCCGAATCGAAAGATAGGGGAATATATTTATTATCGACGAATATAGCAAGAACGAACAATAATCCGTAAAGAATTAAAATCAGCAAATTAAAATTCCAACCGAGCATAGTTTTTAACAAAGCCAAAGCTAAAAACAAGCCTACGCCGATTGAGATTGTAACGATTATTGTCGTTTTTAAAGAGCCTAATTGTTCGCCTAAAACGCTTAGATCGGGTTCGGCTACGGTTACTATAAAACCGAGTAAAACGCCCATAATCAAAAGCAAGGGTAGGCTTTTTTTCTTGGTTACGAACGAACCGAATTGCTCGCCTATCGGTTCTAACGACATTTTAATGCCTTTTCCATACAAAATCATGCCGCCTACGAGCAGTACATTACCTAATAAAAAACTAATCAAGTCGTAAGTGCCCAAGCTCTGCGGCAATAACAAAAAGTTAACTAAAAGAATGACTACGGTTATAGGCGCAACTGCCAAAACTGCCTCGCCGACCGCGCTTGCGTTTTTAAATTTTTTCATTCTATACCTTTAGATATTAACGCGCGCATGCGCTATCATTTTATTATAAGCTTTATTTGATTGAATTTTAACATATAACGCGCTTTTTTGTCAATCGATTACGATAAAATTTTTCGGCAATTTTTTATAACTTTTTATTATTTTTACAATTTTACGATAGGTGACTGTTTTTTGTTCTAATCTTAAACTTTTTTTACGCAAAAATTCATATTTAAAAATCGTTTAATTATAAAGTGTTTTTATACGAAGCATAAATACGTTTTATGGGTAATGGGATGTATTAAAAACGTTAAAAAACAAGAAAAAAAATCCGTAATAATAAAAATCCCGCATAAAAAGCGAAAAAATAAAAAATCATAATTTTTAAAAAACGCCGTCAAAACGGTTGACTATTAATTCTTTTAATGTTACAATAAGCGCGTAGTTGAGTTTTGCGGAAGCAAAATCGGTTACGGAACAACAAAACTTACTTGCCAATATAGGTTCGGATAAAACGGCCCGAACGTTTCTACCGTGCAGCCATATGCGCGACTATTGGAACAAGCTTTTACAGGTGCTTAATTTGGCTTCTGTTATTTGCTTTTTTATTGGCGCAGGTTTTTAATTTAAAAAACCTGTTTTTTGTTTTTTTAGTTGTTAATGGCGCGGGCTGTTAGGCTTGCGCGGTGCGGAGAGTACTTATGAAGGCTTTAGAACAAAAAATATT
>CAZNKA010000126.1:0-3286 GCA_964573495.1 uncultured Acidiphilium sp.
ACCGAAACGGTGCTAAGCGCCAAATTAGCCGTGTTAAACGCTTTTAATATAAAATAGAACGCGAATGTCGTAACGGCGGCGGCTATTACCATAAACGCGACAGATTTTTTGCTAAGTTTACTAACCGCCACCTCCGACTTATTGCCGTTATAGGGGTTTTTCAGCCACGAAACAAGCGAAAATACAGCCATAGGCGCGGTCATACCCAAATAAGTAGCCATCTCGCCGTAATATTTAAAGCCGAAAGAAATTATTCCGTAAAGCGCACTGAAAACAACCATAAGCGCCTGACCTATCGGGTTGCCTTTCGCGTTAAAAATAAGCGAAGTTACCCCCACGAGCGACGCCGTGAGCGTTAAATAATTAACGCCGTCGAACACGCAAAAAGCGGCTATTATAAAGGCGACCGAACCGCCCCACAACGTTTTTTCCGCGACTGAAAAATAGCTTAAAAGTTCTTTGATTTTTTTCATAAATCCTCCTTGCCGCAAGCGGCTTTTTGTTTTATCGTTTGATTTTTCGCAAAGTAAAAAACTTGCAAAAAAATAAAAGCACTCGGTTTACGCGTCTTCAAAGACCTAACGACGCATAAATCGAATGCTTGTTTGCATTTTTACTACCCGGTGGCAGTTTATTAAATTTTATTACGCTTTAATTAAATTCGGACCGTTTTCGCTAAACGTTAAAGCCAAGTTTTTAATAATTTTATTCTTCGCTCTCGCCTAAAACTTGCATATAAATTTGATTTTTATTAACGCCGCGAGCTTTTGCGACTGCTTTTATGGCTTGTTTTTTATCCGTTCCGCCCGCAACGAGCATAGCCACGTGTTCTTCAACCGAAAGTTCGCTAAAATCACGAACGCTTTCGGGTGCGCCTTCCACTATAATAACGAACTCGCCGCGTTTTTCGCCCGCATAACCCTCTTCCAAATTAAACTCTACGCGTTGTTCGAAAGTTTTGGTAAGCTCGCGACAAGCGACCGCTCTGCGATTGCCGAACGCCGAATAAAGAGCGGTTATCGTTTGATCGACGTCGTGCGGGGCGCAATAAAAAATCAGCGGGCAATCGGCGGTTTTATATTTATCCAAAAGTTTTTTGCGCTCCGAATTTTTTTCGGGCAAAAAACCTATAAAACTAAAACGATAATCGAGCAACCCGGACATGCAAAGCGCCGTTATCAGCGCGGTTGCGCCCGGAATAACGGTAAATTCGAGCCCGCGCTCGACCAAAGTTTTGACTAAAACGCACCCCGGGTCGGATATGAGCGGCATGCCCGCGTCGGATACGAGCGCGACGTTAACGCCCGCGGCAAGCTTATCAGCCAATGCGTCGCTAACCTTTTTTTCGTTGAATTTATGATAGGCAAAAAGCGGTTTTTTAATATCGTAAGCGTTTAAAAGCTTAAGCGTTTGCCTTTTATCTTCGCACGCAATTTCGTCTACGCTCTTAAGCGTTTCGAGCGCGCGAAGCGTTATATCTTTTAAATTGCCTATCGGAGTGGCTACTATATACAACATAAAATTTTAACCTTTGAACGAGCCGCCAAAGCATATGCGCGGCAATATCGGCGCGAATTAGTCTATTTGCGCTAATTTTCTACCGAACAGATTTTAAGCTGCGGCTTTTTATCTTTAACCGCCTCTGCCAAAACCAGATACGGCACGCCGTTTTTTGCGTGAACGAAGCACAATCTGGCAGGTTCTAAACCGTTATCGCGCAAAAGATAAATAAGGTCGGTAAGCCGTTCGGTGCGTTGGCAAATGCAAAATTTTCCGCAAGGAGCAAGCATTCGCTTTGCGGTTTTTACTATTTCTTCGAGCGTTATTTCGGTTTCGTGACGACACGACGCAACGTGCGCCGAAAGCCCTTGTTCGCCCGAATTTGCTTTTTTATACGGCGGATTGCACAAAATAAGCGAAAACGCGCCGTTAAACGACGCGGGGGCTTCTTGCAATTTGCCGCGAATTAACGTAAACTTATCGCAAAGTCCGTTTATTTCAATGCTTTTTTGAGCCAAATCGCAGAGCGGAGCTTGCAATTCGAACAAATGCACCGAACTTACTTTTTGCGCGTTTAATCCGTAATAATGCAAACCTACGATTCCCGACCCCGCGCAAAAATCGGCAACTTTTTCGTCATTTTTTGCCGAGCTTGCGAATTTTGATAGCAACACGCTATCGGAAGTAAACCTATAATAGCGTTTATCCTGCACTATTTTAAGTCCGTCGAGCAATAAATCTTCGGTTATTTCAAAAACTTCTTCCATATGATTAAGTTATTAATCGCCGGCAAGCTGTTTCTCAGCCTCCAACTCTTCTTTAGTGAGTTTTTCGGCTTGATCGTTATTGTTTTTCGCAAACGAAAGCTGTTTTACGTCGAAATCTTTAAACACGAAGCTGCCGTCCTTCCCGTCCATTTTAACGTGAACGGTATCGGTAAGCATATTCACCGAAACGACGCTTGCTTTGCCTTCGGGCGTTCCTACTTCAGCTCCGATTTTCGGCATTTTTTTATATGCGTCTTTATAAAAATCGTTTTCGAAAGCCAAACAGCACATAAGCCTACCGCAAAGCCCGCTTATTTTAGTGGGATTAAGCGAAAGCCCCTGCGTTTTTGCCATTTTTATGGAAACTTTTTTATAATCGCTTAAATAGCTCGAACAGCAACACGGTCTGCCGCAAGGCGCAAGCCCGCCTATGATGCGCGCTTCGTCGCGTATGCCTATTTGCCTAAGTTCTATGCGCGTGCGGAATACCGAAGCTAAATCTTTAACCAAATCGCGGAAATCTATGCGCGCGGGTGCCGAAAAATACACGACCATTTTACTCCCGTCGAACGCGTATTCGACGCTTACGGGCTTCATGTCGAGATTATGCTCCTTGATTTTTTCAACGCACACCGAAAAAGCTTCTTCGGCTTTTTTTTCGTTCTTTTTATAACGCTCTTTATCGTAAGAATTCGCTTTGCGAATTATGGGTTTGAGCGGTTGCACCACTTTATCTTCGGAAACTTCTTCCGTTTCGATGGTAACTATTCCGTATTCGACTCCGCGCGCCGTTTCCACTATAACTCCGTCGCCTTTTTTATATTCGTCGTCGGAAGCGCCTTCCGCCGGCGCGAAATAGTATACCTTAGCGGTGTTTTTAAATTTTATGCCTACAATTTTAGCCATCTGTGTTTTTCCTCTAAAAGCGTTAACAAAACGCCGTCCGCAACCATCGTCGCGTTGCCGTTAAAAAGCAGCGCGCGTTCGGCGGAATTTATTTTTTCTATTACTTTTAACAA
>CAZNKA010000127.1:0-3199 GCA_964573495.1 uncultured Acidiphilium sp.
TTAATTTGAATCGAGACGGGATTTCCTCCATGTATATTGATACATTTCTTCACCCGAAATATACATTTCTTTTAAAAGAGTTGCGGCGGCGATAGGCGATTCTATCGATGCGGGCAACACTTCGAACGTTCCGTTCTTCGAAGTCCTATACCATCCCGTTTTATCCGTAAACGTTATTTGCGTAAGCTCCGTACATTTATAAAACGCAAAATTATAAATGACTTCAACGGACGCCGGAATTACAAGCGCCGTTATCGATTGATTGTTCTCGAACGCCGCTTTGCCTATTTCGGATAACGAATACGTCCTTCCGCCGTGCGTAACGTTCGTAAGAGTAACGCAATCCGTAGCCGTCGTTGCGGAAATAAGCGCGACTTCGTTATACCCGCATACAGTGTAAGTAAAGCCGCCGCTAGTAAAACTTTCGCCGTACTCTATCGCTTCCGTATCGTATTTAGAAGTCGCCATATCGGGCAGCCTATAAAGAAAACTTATCGGCTTTTGCATATTCTCCGTTTCGGCTACTACGTGTTTGTCAAACGTTTCGCCGGGAACACAAAAATAATCGTAAACGATTCCGTCGCCGATATGCGGCTGATCGTCCCAAGTTAAATCGTACCAATACCAATTGCCGTCGATTTTAGCCGTATTCCACGCGTGACCTTCCCCGATATTACTCGTTCCCGAAACGTAAGCATTTTCTACGCCGCAAGCATTTAAAAGTAACGAAAACGACTTCGCATATCCTTCACAAACAGCTTTTCCGTTTATGAACGCACCTATTATGTTATGTGCCCAATTTTCATCCGACGGTTGACCCTGTTCGTCGTAGGCATATTCTATATCGTCGATAATTTTATCGTGCAGCGCAAAAGCAATTTGATAATCGGATGTTTCCGCGAGCGCAAAATTCAAATACTCGGCTATTGCTTCGTATAACTTATTATTCTGAGCTTTGCGTGCGCTGCCGTCTTTATACGCTTCGTCTACGCACAACGATAAATATTCAGAAGAATATACGATATTGCCCGCTAACCAATAATATAAAGGATGATCTGCGCGATAAGTAACCCACACGCTAACCGCCTGATTTACCGTAAGCCCGAGCGACGAAAAATTTATTTCCCCTGCGACGTAATACGTTTTGCCGCTGCTACTCGATTCCGTTTTTGCGTTTTTGGTAGCGTCGTCGTGGAAGGCAGAAGCCGTTTTGTCAATCTTATTATAGAATGCTTGAAACTTCACTCCGTCCGAAAGCGTACCGAGATATTTATACCCGTAACCCGATGCACAAATTTCCGCATAATCGACGGAATAACCGCAAATCGAACAAGGGTCGCCCGAATGTTCGCCTTCCGCAAAAACAGCACCGCAATCGGAACAAACCTTACGATGTCCTAACCTGTCTTTTTCATATCCGCTTGCGGTATGCGGCTCAGCATCCGAAAGCACAACCGAACAAATTTCACATTCGTACCAATGATTTTTCTCGTCCGATTTCGATACTGAAATATGCCCGGAGGCGGTTATCGTAACGTTTTTGATTTCATCGGTTCCGTTTTCGTCCGCAAAATACTTATCGCAACTTTTACAATGCCAATATTCCGCATTGCCGTTACCGGTACAGCTCTTTTGCTCGCTTTTTATATGCTCCACGTCGTGCGCATGCCCTTCGGAACCATCCGACGGCGTGAATTCTTCATTGCGCAAAACGACAAAATACTCACCGTTTCCGTCAGCTCGAAAGGTATAGCCTTCGGCACCGATTTCTTTAAGCGAATACGCAATGCCCGTCTGTGTTTCGTTGCCGACGAGTATTTCGAGAAGCATGTTGCCGATTCGCTCGTTAAAACTCTGAGCCGAACCTATTTTCATGAATATATCGAGCGTGCCGAATAACTTCTCTGTTTGCTCCGCAGAAAGATTATTAATGCTAATATCATTATGAGCAACGGAATAAACAAACGGCTGACTATCGTGTGTAACCGATACGGAAGACGAAATATAAAAATAATTCGGCATACCGCTTTTTAGGATATTATACGGAAAAGCACTCGGCGAATTCTTAACCGACGTTATATCCAAGCGAATTACGGTGCTAAAAAGCACGCTCGCTCGGGTAATTTCCGAAAAATCCATTTGCTTTAACTCGAGCCCTAGCTCGTTTCCGCCCACATCGATTTTACCGTTCGCCTTCTGCTCGAGCAAAGCTTGCGTAATAGCGCAAGCCTGCTTTTCGGTAAGATTTATGTCGTATTTCATTTCTTTCGGCAAATTGTCGAAAGAAACGACGTATCCATATTCTTCGGTGTATGAAATAAAACTTTCTACCGATTTGTTAACTTCGATCTGACCGTCCGCCATATCTTCGTCCGAAAAGACTTCGGAGCAAATTGCATTTTCGTCGACGGACTGCGACAAAGTTTTCAAATCCCCCACCGTAGAAAACACATCAATTCCGTATTGGGTTAAAATAAAATAGTAAGCGCCCAAAAGAATAGCCGCTACGATTAAACACGTAAGAATAATGCTTATTAATAGTCGTTTTAATGCTTTTATCATAATACACCTTTGGTTTTTGGGGCAACCGACAACGCGATTAAAACTTTCCCCTTCCGCAAACGAATTTACACAGACATCGATTAAAAACTCCTGTGTAAATTTTAATTTAGTATTGATTTTGTTTATACTCGACGAGCATTTATTGCAAATAAAAATTTACGATGATTTCAAAACTATGCTCAAGACTAAGTTTATCAAAAAAACTTTGATATTGCAAGAAAAAGACCGTATAATTTCGGAAGAAAACGAATTTTTTTCGCGTGATTTTACAATTCACACAAGATACTCTTCTATTTTAGGGGTGCCTTTTTATGCGGCGGTCATCGTGAGCAAAGCGAGTTTACGAGCGTACGCTGCACGTCATCCTATTGACATTTCCATGTCGTATGCGCTAATCATCCTTGGGGATTTTTTATTCTCTCCAAGGATATTTTGCTTTTACTCTTGCTGTATATTCACCACGCCTATCAGTTTATAAACGATTTTTACGTCTTGCACTCGTTTACCGTCTATTCTTTCGGGCTTACCGACGTATATCTTGTCTATGAAACTGTTTAGAATTTCGGGCGTTAATTCGCTTATCTCCGTATAATTTTTTACTATGGTTACAAACTTTGCAACGTTCTTTTCCGTTTCT
>CAZNKA010000128.1:0-3150 GCA_964573495.1 uncultured Acidiphilium sp.
AAAATCGTTTATGTATAAACCCGAAATTAACTTTAAGGAGATTGAATAAAATGCTTCACGAACCCCCTATAGACGAGCTCGCCGAAAAAACGGGCTGCAAGTATGCTCTTTGCGTGGTATGCTCTAAGCGTGCGCGCCAGCTTATCGACAACGCCGCAAATCAAGGTTTAACCGAGGTTCCCGGCGGCGAAAAACCGCTTTCTCTTGCTGCGAAAGAAATTTACGAAGGCAAGGTCGTTTCGGCAAAATATTAAGTAAAAACAGACCAAATATTCAAACAGGCAAAAGTGCTTCGATTTAGCTACGGGGCATTTTTTGCTATAAACGGACGTGAACGCATGATTTGCGAAGTTATCGTAGATATAACCCATAGCGTGGTTGATAAAGTTTTCGATTATAACTCGGGCGACCTTCCCATAACGGCGGGTTGCCGCGTTTGCGTGCCGTTCGCGGGCAGAAAAATCGAAGGCATCGTAATATCGTTAAAGCAATCTTCTTGCCTTCCGCCCGAAAAAATCAAAAACGTAATAAGCATATTAGACGAAGTTCCCGCGCTTACCGAAGAGGCGATCGATTTAGCGTTTTTTATATCGAAACGCTATTTCGTAACAAAAGCGGCGGCACTTCGTTTGTTTTTACCCGCCGAAATGCGCAAAGGGCGCGTGAGCGAAAAAACGGTGGAGTTTTTATCCGTCGGCAACCCCGAATATTGCGAAAGCGACTTGCCGAAAGCGGCAAAAAGTCAACGCGCTTGTTTTGCTTTCGTAAAAAACGGCGGCAAAACCCGCGCCGCTATTTTGAGGAGCGAGTTCGGTGCTTCCGCCGTTAAAGCGCTTTTAGAAAAAGGATATTTAATAAGCGATAAGGTTCACGTTTGCCGCTTGCCGTATTCCGAAATGCTTTCGGGCGGGAAAAACGTGGTGCTTACCCCCGCGCAGCAAAACGCGGTAGAAACGGTCGAAAATTCTAAAAAAACGGTTACGCTTATTCACGGCGTTACGGGCAGCGGTAAAACCGAAGTTTATTTAAGGCTGATACAAGACGTAATTCAAAGCGGAAAAACGGCTATAATGTTAGTGCCGGAAATATCGCTTACGCCGCAAATGTTAAAGCAACTTCGTTCGCGCTTTAACGAGCTGTGCGCGATTTTGCACAGCGGATTATCCGCGGGCGAGCGGTTCGACGAATGGTGGCGGCTACGCTCCGGCGAAGCTAAAATAGCGATAGGCGCGCGCAGCGCGATATTTGCTCCGCTTGAAAATTTGGGCTTGATAATCATAGACGAAGAACACGACGGCAGTTACGAAAGCGAAAGCGCGCCGCGTTATTCCACTTTAGAAGTGGCTTTAAAGCGTGCCGAGCATAATAATTGCAAAGTTGTTTTGGGCAGCGCGACTCCTTGCGTCGCAAGCTATAAAAAAGCGCTCGGCGGCGAGTACGATTTGGTCAAAATGCCCGAACGCATAAACGCAAAACCTTTGCCCGAAATTATAGTGGCGGATATGCGCCGCGAAATAAGGAGGGGCAACGACGGCTGTTTTTCCGCCGCGCTTAAGCAGGAGCTGGAACAAACCTTAAAAAAGGGTGACCAAGCCATAATATTTTTAAATCGTCGCGGATATTCGCAGCAAGTTATGTGTCGCGAGTGCGGCTACGTCGCGAAATGCGCGTCGTGCGACGTAACGCTAAATTATCATAAATCGGGCGATATGCTCAAATGCCACTATTGCGGAACCAATTACAAAATGCCCGCCGCTTGCCCGGAATGCGGTTCGCCGCACTTCAACCTTTTGGGTACGGGTACTCAGAAAATAGTAAGCGAATTAAAAACGTTATTTCCCGAAGCAAAAATTTTGCGAATGGATAACGATACCACGCAAAACAAAGAAGGGCATTACAAAATTTTGTCCGCGTTCGCCGCGCACGAGGCGGATATTCTCGTCGGCACGCAGATGATAGCCAAAGGGCACGATTTTCCGCACGTTACGCTCGTCGGGATATTAGACGCGGATATGAGTTTGTATTTCAGCGATTATCTCGCAAGCGAGCGCACTTATCAATTGCTTACTCAAGTCGCGGGGAGAAGCGGCAGGGCCGGCGATAAAGGAATAGTCGTGCTGCAAACGTTTTCGCCCGAAAATTCGGTTTTAAAGCTCGCCGTCAATTACGATTATTTAGGTTTTTATAATCGAGAAATAGCAATAAGGCAAGCTACGGATTTTCCGCCGTTCGCGCTTATAATTCGCATTTTAGTAGAGGCAGAAAACGAAGAAAGCGCGATTGCGGCGTTAAAAGAAATATATCTCGCAGAGCAGCAAATTTTTGAAAAACACCGCGAAAAATTCATATTTTTCAATAAAATGCGAGCCCCCATAAAACGATTAAAAAACAAATATCGTTATCAGGTGCTTATGCGAATAAAACCGGACGAAGAACTTCGCGAATCGATATACGAAGCGGCTTTAAAGGGCAAAAACGCAAAAGTTTTCGTTTTGGTAGAAGAAAATCCCTCGAATTTAAGCTAAATTTTTCACGCAAATTTCAATAAACACGGAAGGTGAACTATGGCAATACGAAAAATTATTCAGATAGGCGACGAAACGCTTCGTAAAAAAAGTTTTGAAGTAACCGATTTCGGCGCGAAAACCATTCAACTGCTAGATGATATGAAGCAAACTCTGGCAAAAGCGGAAGGCGCAGGGCTTGCCGCCGTGCAAGTGGGCGTTTTAAGGCGCATTTTTATCGTCGATACGGACGACGGCTATTTCGAATTCATTAACCCCGAAATTTTGCGCGCGGAAGGCAAGCAAAACGGAACGGAGGGGTGTTTGTCGGTGGCGGGCAAGTGGGGCGACGTAGAGCGTCCCTCTCTCGTTACGGTAAGAGCGTTCGACCGTTACGGCGAAAAATTCGAGCTGACCGTTAAGGATTTTACCGCGCGCGCGATTTGCCATGAATACGACCATTTAGAAGGCGTTTTATACGTCGATAAAGCAAAAAATTTAAGAAGCGAGGCTAAAAAATGAGGCTTGTTTTTTTAGGCACTCCCGATTTTGCCGTTCCGTCGCTAAAAAGTATATTGGCTAGCGAGCACGAAGTTTTAGCCGTAGTAACGCAGCCCGATAAACCCGTCGGCAGAAGCGGCGCGCT
>CAZNKA010000129.1:0-3135 GCA_964573495.1 uncultured Acidiphilium sp.
GCGCTCAAATTATTTTCCCCGCGCAAAAGGCTTGCTCGGACGTTCGAATTAAAACGCGCGGCGCGGTTAACCATTGAAGAAGCGAACCGATAAAGTTTTATCGGCGTATTATTTTTAGCGTTTGTTTTTCGCGTTAAATTTTTATTTTTCGCGCTAATTTGCAAGCGGGGGCAAGAACGTTTTACAAAACGCGCGCGTTATGTTAAAATGGATGTATGAATTACATCGGTTCGAAATATTCCATATTAGATTTTTTAGTGCAGTCAATCGAAAAAACGCTTTCGCTTGCGGGCGAGCAAAAATCCCCCGAAAATTTGGTTTTTGCCGATTTAATGGCGGGTACGGGCGTCGTCGCTGCCGAATTTAAAAAGTCAGGCTATTCGGTTATAGCCAACGATAATCAATACTATAGCTACGTTTTGCTCAAAAACGCGCTCGAAAACGGCGAAGAACTCAGCTCGGAGCGCGCGGCTTTTCTTATCGAAAAAGTTAATTCGGCGCCAAAATCCGAGGGGTTTATTTACAAAAATTATTCGCAAGGCGGCACCGAAGGTCAAGAGTTTACGCGCATTTATTTTTCGGACGAAAACGCGAAAAAGTGCGACGGCGCGCGTATTTTTATTGAAAACGAGTTTAAAAGCGGCAATATAAACGAAAGCGAATATTACTTTTTGCTTGCCTCGCTCGTAAACAGCGCGGATAAATACGCAAACACCGCCTCCGTTTACGGCGCGTTTTTAAAAAAGCTTAAAAAATCAGCCGAGCGCGATATGGTAATAAGCGCCGTTACGCCCGTCGGCGGAATTAAGGGCAAAGCGTATAACCAAAACATAAGCGAGCTTATAAAAACGGTTAGCGGCGATATTTTATATTTGGATCCCCCGTATAACGCAAGGCAATATTGTACCAATTATCATTTGCTCGAAACGCTCGCGCGGTACGACGAGCCGATTATAAAGGGCAAAACTGGGCTCCGCGAATATTCCGCGCAGAAAAGCGATTTCTGCGTAAAAAGCAAAGTGCAAAAGGCTTTTGCGGATATAGTTAAAAACGCGCGATTTAAATACGTGTTTTTAAGCTATAACAACGAAGGATTGATGTCCTTTAACGATATCGAAAAAATCATGTCAAAATACGGCAGATATAAGGTTTATATGCGCGAACATCGCCGCTTTAAGGCGGATAGCGCTCGCCAAAGCAAGGCGGAAAGCACCGTCGAATATTTGCACTGCCTCATCAAAAACGACTAAGCGTTCGGAATCGTTTATTAAAGAAATTGTCCATTAAGAATATGAAATATTTGTTTTTCGACACGGAAAGCGCGAATTGCCGCTCGAACGGTAACATTTTCAGCTTCGGTTATTTAATCACGGACGAAGATTTTAACGTGTGTTTTCCGCAAACGGATATAGTTATAAATCCGCGCTGCAAGTTCGACCCGTACGTAAAAAAGCATATTTTGGCTTACAAAACCGCGCAAATAAAAAGCGCTCCGAATTTTAGTGAAGTTTACGATAAAATCTGCGAAATTATGACTGCCGAGGGCGTTATCTGCATAGGCTACGGCGTAGAAAACGATTTAAAATTTTTAAACGGCGATTGCGCGCGCTACGGGCTCGAAAAAATTCCCGCGCGCTTTTACGACGTGCAAACGCTTATAAAACAAGCCGAAAACAGACAGTTTCGCAAGCTTTCCGTAGAGTACGCCGAGTTGACCGGCGGCACCGACGAGCACGCTCATCGAAGCGACGCCGACGCCTATTTTACTATGCGCGTCGCGCAGGAAATTTGCAAAAAAAACGAAAAATCGCTTGAATATTATCTGAAAAGCGCGCCCGCGTTTATCGCCGCCGAGCGCGAAGCCAAATTAAAGCGTTTGGCTGAAAAGCAAAAGGAATACGAGCATAAACACGCCGAAAACAAAGCGCAAGCCATGCGGCAAAACAAAATCCGAAAAAGTGCGCGGTCGGTTAAAAAAACCGAAAATCGAGGGCAATCTGGCGGGCAAAATGCGTAAAATCAATAAAAAGCATATAATTTTATCGAAACGCTTGACCGGCGTTTCTTTTTTTGCTATAATATCTAACAGTGTTAGATAAATTCGGAGAGCGTATGAGTTGCGAAAGTCTTACAAACGATATAGAAAAGCTTTGCAAAACTTCGGGGTGGCGTAGCCTTGCCGCTTTAATAGAAGGCGGATACAAGGGGTTATTCGTAATTCTCCGCGTAATACGCGATAGGGGCGGGGCTGCTTTTTCGGGCGATTTAGCCAAAGCCGCGGGGGTTAGCACCGCAAGGGTTGCAAGCGCGCTTAATTGTTTGCAAAAAAAGGGGTTCGTCGTGCGAGAGCGCGAAAAAACGGACGCCCGCCGCGTTTTGGTAAAACTTACCGAGCAAGGTGCTTTTGCGCTCGCCAAACGTGAAGAGCAAATAGCCTTAACCTTAAAACCCATGGCGCAAAATTTGAGCGAAAAAGAAACCGAAATTTTGCTTGACTTGTTAAATAGTTTTTGCAATAATTTCGGCTTTAAAAAATAATGAGGTAAATATTATGACTGTTTTGGAAGCTATTGAAAAAAGGCACTCCGTTCGAAGCTATTTAGATAAACCCGTCGAAACGGATATTTGCGAAAAACTTCGCTCCGAAATAGCGGAATGTAATAAAAAAAGCGGGCTGAATATTCAGCTCGTGGTTAACGAACCTACCGCGTTCGATTCTTTTATGGCGCATTACGGCAAATTTTCGGGCGTTAAAAATTACGTTGCTCTCGTCGGCAAGCGCGGCGAAGACGAAAAAATAGGTTATTACGGCGAGCGTGTAGCTTTGTTTGCTCAAACACTGGGGCTTAACACTTGTTGGGTTGCGCTTACTTACAAAAAAGTTAAGGGCGCGTACGAGTTATCGAGCGGTGAAAAGTTATATTGCGTGCTTGCTTTAGGATACGGCGCAACGCAAGGTGTTGCTCATAAAAGCAAAGCCGAAGAAAAAGTTTGCAACGTAAAAAACGCCCCCGAGTGGTTTAACAAAGGCTTAAAAGCGGCGCTTTTGGCTCCTACGGCAACCAACCAACAAAAATTCACGCTCGCACTCGAAGGCGAAAAGGTTATAGCTAAAGCGGGCGTCGGTTTTTATTC
>CAZNKA010000130.1:0-3122 GCA_964573495.1 uncultured Acidiphilium sp.
CGCCGTTTACTTCTATTCTTATTGCTTGAAAGGTTCTTTTTGCGGGATGCCCGTCACGCTTAAAACGAGCGGGTATGCTTTTTTCGATAATTTCGACCAGCTCACCCGTAGTTTCGATTTTTTTCGTTTTGCGCGCTTCCACTATATTCCGCGCTATGCGGTCGGAAAATTTTTCCTCTCCGTAAAGCTTAAGCAGGTGCGCCAATTTTTTTTCGTCGTATTCGTTAACTACTTCGAATGCCGAAAAAACTTGAGTTCTGTCCATTCGCATATCCAACCGCGAGCTTTGCGCCATATACGAAAAACCGCGTTCGCGTTCGTCGAGTTGATAACTCGAAACGCCTAAATCCAAAAGCGCACCGTCGATTTTATCGACGTTTAAACCGTCTAAAACGCTTAAAAAGTTTTTGAAATTATCGTGAACCAAAAAATATTGACCTTCGAAGCCGCTTAACTTTTTTTTAGCAGCGGCTATCGCTTCTTCATCGAGATCCGTCGCTATCAACCTAACGTTTTTCGCGCCTTCCAGAATCAAGCGCGAATGGTTTCCGCCGCCTAAGGTTCCGTCAAAATACGTACCCCCGTTTTTTATGCTGAGATACTCTACGCATTCGCTCGGCATAACCGGCACGTGGCAAAATTCCATTTTTCCGTCCTTTCGCCGTTGATAGCGGCGCTCTCGCTTTTTCTGCTTCTTACCAAAAAGCTTTTACCAAAAAAATCCGATTTTACGTTTCGGCAAACGCCGTTTCACGATAATTACATATTTAAGATATTTAAGTTTAAACGATTTGCTTATTAAGCTTATCGTAAGTGTTTTCGTTTTTCGTTTCGCGATTATATCCGATTATTTGGTTTTTTCGGATAAAATCTTCATACTGTCCGCAAAAGACATTTTTTCACGTTTTTCACTGCGGGTTGCCTTACTCATGATTGCCAAATGGTCTATCATTCCGATGGTCACGATTTCCTTGCCGAGCTTCGCATGAGCTATAAGGCTTTCGTCTAATGCGACTCTGCCTTGCTTGTCCTCTACGGCGTGATACATCGAACCCATATAATTCATTAAGGCGTTTTGCCCGTTTTCATCGAATTCGTTAATTTTTTCAAGAAACTTTCGGGTACGCGCTTCGGCTATCTCTTTCGGATATACGTTTATTACGCCGTCGATTCCGGTAGCAAAAACATATTCGCCCTTAAACACGTCTGCCGACTTAAACTTGGGCGGGATCCTTATTCTGTTTTTGTCATCCATCTGATGCTCGTACTCACCGAAAAACATAATTTTATGCAGTACCTCGACTTTCTATGCCAATATAATACCACATTAAAAATCCAAAAGCAACCATTTTTAACCCTTTATGACATTTTTTTAATTTTTTTTTGAGTTTTCACTTCGAAAAGCGTCTAATCGCCGTAATACGCCGCCCTCATCTTTTTTCTGCCGCTACCGACAAATTTGATTTTGCCCTTTATCACACCGCCGTTTTCAGCTTTTAAATCGCCGCTATTAAAAAAATATTCCTTTAAGTCCGCTATAGGTTTTTTAGTTCCGTCGAACAATATCGCGTTTTTAAACTTCGCCTTAAAAATCGAAGCAGCGTGAATATAATGAGTGCAACAAAGAAAAACCGCGTTTACATTATCCGCAAAACCTTTGAATTCGATTTGCGGGCAAAAGCTCGATTCTTTATTCAAAACCTTATTCTCGATTTCTTTTGCCAGCGTTTTTTGCGAATAAACGCAAGACGACAAACTTTCGTTTTTAAAAAAAGGCTTAATCCTCCGAGCAGTAGCTTCCGTGCAAAAAATAGCGCAGATTAAGCCTTTCGACCACTTTTCGTTTATTTTTTCAAGCTCGGGCTCGACGAAAAAACAAGGCACTCCGAAGTTTAAAAATACGCTTTTTCCGACGGACGCCATAGTATTGCAAGCAACAAAAAAAATAGTCGCCCCGCGTGAAAGTGCAAGTTTGCAATTCTTTTCGCACAGTGCGAGTATCCGCTTGTCGCTTTTTTCGCCGTAAGGCATATTTTCGCTATCCGAAACGCATAAATAATCTACCCGAGGAAGTTGCTTTTTTAATTTTTTTAAAACGGCAAGCCCACCCGCTCCGCTATCGATTACAGCCACACAAACTTTACTTGAAAATTTTTTTCGCGCTCGGCTGTTTTTTGTTTTTTGCTTTTTTTCCTTTTTAAGTTTTTTATAAAACTCGTTCAATCGCTCAACCTGCCATTACAACATTATATGCCGTAATGATTGTACCTTTATAATCGAAGCTCCAAAGCTTTATTTTTGCATCGTAAAAACCAATTGTTCGGCTCTTTTTATGATAATTATCTTTTACGAGGTTATTTTTCTGTATAAATTATCGTAATTTTATGAATTAAGGTCGTTTTTTTCTTGCCAAAACAAAAAATATGTGTTAAAATCATTCACAGTTAATAAGCAATTAAGGAGAAATATAAAGTGCCTAACATTAAATCCGCTAAAAAACGCGTATTGGTTTCTAAAAAGAAGACCGCGGAAAACAGAAGCGACAAGTCGGTAGTTAAAACCGCTTTAAGAAAATTAAACGCCCTTATCGATGCCGGTGACGCTACCGCCGCTAAAGAATGCTATAAAGAAGTTTGTAGCGTTTTAGACAAAGCAGTTTCTAAGGGTATTATGCATAAAAACACCGCAGCAAACAAAAAATCCGGCTTCGCGGTTAGAATTAACGCTTTAAACGCTTAATTTATCGAAATTTCTTCCGTTTCACCGCGGAAGTTTTTTTGTCAATTAAATTTTTGAACGAGTGTCGGCTTAATTTTTTTATTTCCACGTTTGTTTTTTAATATATTTTTACGTATATTTTCTTACTTTCGGGGAAAAATTTTCGCCGTAAATAATCGGAGTGTTTTTATGTTACCTATCGAATTGACCGAACAAAATTTTGAAAGCGTAGTTTTGAATGCTACGGAACCCGTTCTCGTAGACTTTTGGGCTACTTGGTGCGGTCCGTGCAAGATGATTTCGCCAATAGTCGATAAAATCGCGCAGGAAGCCGAAAACGAAGGCTTTAGGGTCGCGAAAGTAAACGTAGACGAACAAGAAGAAATCGCGCGCAAATATCAAAT
>CAZNKA010000131.1:0-1920 GCA_964573495.1 uncultured Acidiphilium sp.
ACGGCAACGGCAAAAGCAACGCGGAAACTCTTACCGCGCTTTATCCCGAAGACGATTTCAAGTTCACGGACGTAACCACGATAACCGACTACGACGACTTTTTTAACAGCGTGCCGTTCGGCGCGCGCATCGCATTGTGCGGCGGAGACGGAACTCTTAACCATTTTATAAACTCGACCGACGGAGTAACCGCAAAACAAGAACTTTTTTATTTTCCTTGCGGTAGCGGCAACGATTTCGCACGCGACGTAGGCATAACGGACAAACTTATTCCGCTTAACGATTATTTAAAAAATTTGCCGCACGTTATAGTTAACGGCAAAAAACACAAATTCATCAACGGCGTGGGCTACGGAATAGACGGATATTGCTGCGAAGAAGGCGACCGCCAACGCGAAGCCAGCCCCAAAAAGAAAATCAATTACACCTCGATTGCAATAAAAGGCTTGCTTTTTAGCTATAAACCCGCCGACGCGACCGTTATAGTTGACGGAAAAGAATATTTCTTTAAAAAAGTTTGGTGCGCGCCCGTAATGCACGGAAGATTTTACGGTGGCGGGATGCTCCCCGCCCCCGAACAAAGGCGCAACAACGAGACGGGCGAAATTTCCGTTATGCTTTTTCACGGTTCGAACAAACTGAAAACGCTTTGCATATTCCCCTCTATTTTTAAAGGCGAACACGTTAAAAGCGAAAAACACGTAACCGTTTTAAGCGGAAAAAAGATAACGGTAAAATTAAGCGAACCCCGCCCGCTGCAAATCGACGGCGAAACCGTTAAAAACGTTTCGGAATGTACAGCCGAAAGCGGAATTAGCGAACAAAAAAACGACAGTCGCGCCGCCGTAATAAACGAAGGAATTGCGGGATAATGAAAAATTCAGATAAAAACGAGCTGGTTCCGACCGAGTTGTTAAGCGGAAACGTTTCGGAACAAACTTTGCTCGAAGCAAAAGAAAAATCGAAGGATTTTTTAAGCTTTATCTCGTATTACAAGTGCGCGATAATGGAAATCGAAACCAAGCTTAACGTTCTGCGCGAAGAATTTTCGCTTTGCCACGACAGAAACCCCTTCAACAGCATAAGCTCGCGTTTAAAAAGCTTGCCGTCGATTTTCGGCAAATTACAGCGAAAAAACATGCCTATAACGCTCGCTTCGGCTGAAAAATACGTTAACGATATTGCCGGCGTGCGCGTGTGTTGCATGTTCACCGAAGACGTTTATATGCTTGCCGACGCCATTTTAAAGCAAGACGATATAACCCTAGTGGATATGCGCGATTATATAAAAAATCCCAAGCCCAACGGTTACAGAAGCTTACACTTAATCGTTTCCGTGCCCATCTTTTTATCGAACGAAAAGCGCCCCGTTAAAGTGGAAATCCAATTCCGCACGATTGCCATGGATTTTTGGGCAAGCGTAGAACATCAGTTGCGCTATAAAAAAAATTACGAATATACCGATGAAATGGCTAACGATTTGTTGCTTTGCGCCGAAACTTGCGCAGATTTAGACGCGCG
The DNA here is from genome assembly GCA_964573495.1 of uncultured Acidiphilium sp. Lineage (GTDB taxonomy): Bacteria > Bacillota > Clostridia > Christensenellales > Borkfalkiaceae > HGM11416. The sequence continues at coordinate 1,522 of CAZNKA010000131.1, forward strand.
CATGGAAAAACTTAAAAAGGTTATAGAAAAATAGCCGCAAAAATCAGCCGCAAGCAAAACAAATACCCCCCGCGAACAAAGAAAACAATAACCGCCGCCATGCAAAAAAACGCGCAAAAACGCCCGAAAGGGCGCGCTTTTATATAAAAGCGTTAAATTGCTTTACAAACGCTTAAAAATATGCTAAAATAGTAGCCACTATACGTTTTTTAAGGCGAAAACGCGATAACAAAATAAATTTATGCCTTTTAGGAGAAATATGCCAGGTATTCAACCCGACCCGGAACCCGAACCCGATAGTTTAGCGATAACCGTTTTTTTTATAGTTATATTAGTTTTGCTTTCGGCATTCTTTTCGGCAACCGAAACGGCGTTCAGCTCGGTTAACAAAACCAAACT
>CAZNKA010000131.1:2020-3101 GCA_964573495.1 uncultured Acidiphilium sp.
ATGGATAAGGTTAAAGCGCTGTTTTTAGAACATAATTTTTCGCGCATGCCCGTGTATAACGGAACAATCGACCAAATTATCGGTATGATTCATAATATCGACTTTTTTGCCGCAATGGAACGCGGCGAACGTTCGATTAAAAGCGCGATTACGCCCGTCGCCGTCGCTACGGAACATATGAAAATTTCTACCCTGCTAAAATCTATGCAGGCGCAAAAAGTACATATGGCAATCGTCGTAGACGAATACGGCGGAACCACGGGTATTGTTACCTTGGAAGATATTTTGGAAGAACTCGTTGGCGAAATTTGGGACGAACACGACGAAATCGTAAACTATTTTTCTAAAATAGACGACAGCACTTATATGGTAGACGGCAGAGCCGAGCTCGATAAATTCTTCGCGCTTTTCGGTTTAGGCGAAGACGAAGCCGAAAAATTCGATTCGCAAACGGTCAGCGGCTGGGTTATAGAACAAACCGGCAATATTCCCAAAAAATTGCAGTCGTTCGAATATCAAAATCTTACCGTCATCGTAAACAGGCTTACTCAGCGCAAAGTTCTTGACGTAAAAGTAATAATCAATCCCGAAAACGACGAAAACGGCGAAAACGAGCAATAATTAACAAAAGTAGGCAAACGGTGGCAAAAAGCAGCTTCCGCTTGCCTTTTTTTAGCCGCACGCACTTCTGCTTTCGGTCAGTATAAAAATAAAGCGGCGAATTATTAATCACTTAAAAATCGAAACCATAAGTCGGAGATTTTATTTATGAAAAAATTAGGATTGGCATTGGGGAGCGGCGGCGCGCGCGGCGTGGCTCACGTAGGTTTTTTACAAGCCCTCGAAGACAACGGAATAAAACCTTACTGCGTTTCGGGCTGTTCGATGGGCGCTGTGGTCGGGGCATGTTATGCCGGCGGAATGAGCCCGCACGCAATGCTTAAAACCGCCACGCTTCTTAGAAAAAAAGACCTTTTGGATATTTCGGCTTTTCCGATAAGCAGCGGCGCGATTTTGCGAAGCGAAAAAGTAAAAAATATTTTAGATAAACTTTACCGCGGCGCGAATATCGAAGAATTGA
>CAZNKA010000132.1:0-3082 GCA_964573495.1 uncultured Acidiphilium sp.
GCGGGTACCGTTAAGGGTATAACCGCTATCCAAATGGATATAAAAATCAAGGGTATCGACGAAGCTATTTTGCGCCAGGCTATTAAGCAGGCTAACGAGGGCAGACATTTTATATTAAATAAGATGCTCGATTGCATTCCCGAACCCAATAAAGAACTTTCTAAATACGCTCCCAAAATCATTACCTTCTCTATCGATCCCGAAAAGATTAAAGACGTTATCGGCAGCGGTGGAAAGACTATCAACAAAATTATCGCTGAAACCGGCGTTAAAATCGATATCGACGACGACGGAAAAGTGTTCATCGCTACTTACGGCGATACTCTCGGTCAAGCGGACAAGGCAAAAGAAATTATTATGGCAATCACTCGCGATTTAGAGGTAGGCGATATGTTTATATCGACCGTTGCCAGAATAATCTCTAAAACCGGCGCGTTCGTAGAGCTCGCTCCCGGTAAGGACGGTATGATTCATATTTCTAAGATGAGCGATAAACGTATCGGCTCCGTCGAAGAAGTTTTGAATATCGGCGATAAGGTTAAAGTCGAAATCATCAAGATAGGCGAAAAGGGTATCGACCTTAAGCTTTTAGAAAAACTCGACTAATTTTTAGTTTAACCTAGAGGATAATCAATTTATAAAAATAAAGCCCTCTCTTGCTTATTTGCGGAGAGGGTTTTTTTGTATTGTTGCGCGCGCTATTATATGACAACGCGCCTAGATCTTTCGACTTCGCTCAAGATGACGAGGCACGTAGGGCTAGCAATGACGAGGCGCGTTTTTTACGGTCGATAATCGACTTATAGACGGCTTTTTTAAGTTTTTAGGACGTACTTATTTAAATAAATCGTTGACGGTTAAAAGTTTTACGTTATACTTTTTGCTTTCATTGAGTACGGCTTGCGTGTATCCGCTTTTTACAAAAACGTAATAATACTTTTTTGTAATATTTGTGAAAATATCGCTCGAGGCGATTAGGTCGTTAAAATCTGAAAGGGAGAATAACTCTTCTTTAAATTTACATTCGCAAAAAATGCCTTGGTTTCCGTCGATGCCGAGAATATCTATATCGTCTTGTTTTTTAAGTTGCGGATTGTTCCCCCACCATTTGCCAAGACTTGAGGGAATGAAGGGCAAATTTTCCGCCTTTGCTTGTTTTACTAAATATTGCTCGCAGATTTTTTCGAACGCAATGCCCATAAAATCGGAAATATTTTTAACGATTAAAGATGAGAAATTTAAACTTTCCATCAATTCCAATTTGGTTTTGTGGGCAAATAAAAATTTATACCAAAATGCAAAGAAGTTATCCGCTAAGCGATATATGGAAATTTTTCCCGATTCTTTTTCTCCGCAAGGGGTAATACGCTCAATTAAACGCATTTCGCGCAAATTGGAAATGTAAGCAGAGCATTTTGAAGGCGTGTCATGAATTTTACTTGCGATTTCACCCGATTTCGTTGCTCCCGTTGCAATTGCTTCGATAATGCTGTTATACACCATCGGTTCGCGAAGTTCTGCACGAAGCAAAGTTAACGGCTCGTCTCGCAAGTTGGCGTGCGAAGAAACAATAACGTTCGATATGTTTTCCTGAATAGACAAGTTGTCTGAAAATTGTTGCAAATAATAGGGGATACCGCCTAAAATGCCATATACGATAAGTCGTTCGACTGGCGAATAATTAGGGAAGTATTGCTCGGTGACCATATAATCAAACGGTTTAATTTCCATTACGGAAGTTTTTCTGCCGAATAAAGGGCTTTTATATCCCATAACTTCGTTGACCATAAAGCTGACGCTGCTACCGCAAAGGACGAGCATAATATTTTTGTTTTGCCACTTGTGGTCGATAATGTGCTGTAAAACGCTTTTTATAGACGAATCTTCTTTGGCGATAAAGGGGAACTCGTCGATAATTATAACTGTTTTATCGTTTTTTGAATGGTCCGAAATGTATTCGAAGGCGGATTTCCAAGAGGAAAATTCGATTCCGTTCGTCTCTCCGTAATAAGACAGTAGTTGTTCACCGAAATCGGACAAATTCAACGCGGAATTTTTTTCTTCGGCAGAAAAAAACAAAACTTTGTGCTCGAGTGCGAATTTTTTCAAAAGTGTAGTTTTTCCGATGCGACGACGACCGTACATAATAAGAAACTCGAAATGGGGGGATTGGTACAGTTTTTCAAGTTGATTTAATTCAGTCTCTCTGCCGATAAAGTTCATAAGCACCTCCAACATTCTAATCGAGATTATTATAATCCAAAATAGAATATCTGTCAAGGAAAAAAGAAGAAAAACTAAAAATTATAGTGCAATCGAAAACGTTAGTGTTGTTTTGTTTTCAAAAAGTGCGCCGACTTATCAAGTTAAAAATGAACACGAAAACCCGCCTATATGTCGATTAACGGCACTTTCGGATGAAAAGGCAAGCAAAAAATCGAGAGAAAAAATATGAAATATTTAACGGTTGCCGAAAATGTGGATAAAAAATTTTTTTCACTTATTTTTAAAAATAACGCTAAAATACTTGACATTTTCGGGGGGGGGGGGGGGGTATAATTGGAGACGTATTTTATAATGGACTGCTTTATTTTTTGAAAATAGACCGCGGCAGGATTCTGCCGTTTTTACAAAACAGCGCTGTCAACGCAGTTCGGCCAACGCCTAGATCCATTCGACTTCGCGGCTGTGCCGCTTCGCTCAGGATGACGAGGCGCGGGGGATTGCCCCCTCATCAGTCGCCGTTCGGCGACAGGTCCCCGAGGCGAAGCCTTTCTTGCATTACTTAGCTTTAACACAATAAGTAAAAAATTTGGCGTGTAACGCCGAAAAGGAGATATCTATAATGAAAAGAAAATTATTACTCATTGCACTTGCTTTCTCGCTGGTCTTTTCGCTTTCGATGGCGGCAGGTTGCAAAACTGTCCAACCGCATAAGCCGTGCACTCACAGTTATGGCGATTGGATTATCGATACGGATGCGACTTGCACCGCAACGGGTTCTAAGCATCACGTTTGCACTATTTGCAAAAACGAAGAAAGCGAAACTATAGAGGCAAAAGGTCATACATACGGCGATTGG
>CAZNKA010000133.1:0-3024 GCA_964573495.1 uncultured Acidiphilium sp.
GGTAATGCACGAGAGCGGTTTTAAGCAAGATATCCATATCATAGTCGTTTATAAATTTTTCAAGGTCGCTCATTGCCGCCAGCATATCTTCTACCGTAGGTGGAACATATTTTGCAGTTTGCAGATTACTATTCGACGAGCCGATCCAGTTTTGACTACGGCGAAATTCACCGGGATTTTTTTCTTGACCGCGAACGCCTTGCATTAAAACTTTATGGGTATCGCATAACAGCCTATTGCATATAGGCAATTCATTCATTCGCTCAATCGCATAATTAAGTGCGTTAACGTAATTGACAACGTCACTGACTTCCAAATTAACAGCGATGTCAACCGTAGGACTTAAAACGTCTTCGAGAGTGGCTTGCGTACCTTCGATTTGACTGCTGAGCAAGGCTTCTTTTCTAACGTATGCGCTCAAAAATAGGTTCATATCGGGGATAAGTTCGGCAGTTGCGTCTAACTTTCCGAGATAGTTGTGTGCTTTTGCAAGCAGACTTACCATTTCCGAATCCATTTCGAGTTCGGGAAATGGCGGCAACGGATTCGGCTTATATGCTTTATATGAAGCGACACCGCCAAGTGCCGTAATATATCCACCGGCTCTATTCATAACAAATGCTCCTTTTGAAATAACGTTAGTATTATTATAGCAGTTATTTCGCAAAAAGTCAATACACTGAAATAGCGTGTGCGGAATTATTTTTGTTATTTCGCAAGAAAGTTTGCTCATTTTTGTGAAATAAGGCCGAATATTGCTTGGCGTTTATTTCGGTAAAATGCAAATCCGCGAAATAATAACCAAATAATTCATCTTCATATTTCTTAGCCGTTCGGTTTCCTCTTAGTCCGCAATTAAACTAGAGTATTTAAACTATATTTTCTTTTTTCTTTACTTATTTTTATTTCTATGGTTATATCTATCTGTGATACAACGACACAAACGCAAGGCGATAATTTTGGAGGATACTTCATTTGCTTTACCTCTGTTATTTATTATATCATTTTTTTCGGGGGAATTGCAAATGTAATTTTATGATACCATTCCAGCTACGCAATACTCCGCGGAGCTTCTCCCCAAGGCGAAGCCTTAGTTTGCATCGCTCGCGCATTATATTATTGAAACCCGCGGCGAGATCCCGCCGTTTTTTAAAAACGGCGCTGCTAACGCAGTTCGGCTAGCTCAGGATGACCGCCGCTCGTGTAAATTACCCCCTCGTCACAGCTGCGCTAATGCTTCGCGGACAGCTTCTCACCGAGGCAAAGCCTTAACTAGCTTGCTCGCGCATTATATTATTTAATACCGCGCCTAGATCTTTCGACTTTCGCTCAAGATGACGAGGCGCGGTTAGCGATGACGCGCCACGAGATCTTAGCCTTCCGCTCTGAATAAATAACAGCAAAAATAGCGCGTTCTATTGCTGCGTTACGGCAACTCTACCCACGGTAGAGTGCTTTTTTTTACTCTACTTTTTACTCCTTTCTATTTCGAATAAATTTTACGTTAAGTAGCGTGACCTTTTTTGTTTTTTGTTATATACTAATTGCAAAACACTGCCACAAAACAATACCCTAAAACAGACGGCTACAAACAAGCAAAAATCGATATACAAAAATAAACGAGAGGACTAAAAAATGAGCAAACGCACGGCAACGATAATAAGAACGATAACCACTGCGCCCGTTACGGCATTTTTACTTTTAGTTATTTTAGAGCTTTTAAACGCAGACTTTTTTGCATCCGTAACGCACTTTATTTTGCACGTGATTTTTTTATGCGCCCTACCCGCCCTTTCTTACTTGTTCACGCGCACGATACCCGCTTTAAAGGCGCGCGGTAGAAATTTCGAGCGCAACCTTGCAATAATTTTCAGCGTTGCGGGCTACGCCGGTTCGTTTATAACGGCGGTGCTTTTTAAAGGCGCTGTTATCGAAAAAATTCTCGCGGCAACCTATTTGTTTTCAGCCGCGGCAACCGCGCTTTGCACACTTTTTAAATTTAAAAGCAGCGGGCACGCGTGTTCGCTTTCGGGTCCCGCGGCAATGCTTTGCTACGCGGCGTCGCCTTGGTTCGCGCTTTGCTTTTTATTGCTTATTCCTATTTTTGTTTCGTCGTTAAGGCTTAACAGGCACACATTCGCGCAGCTGATTGCGGGGACGCTTATTCCGATAGCCGCTATGGCAATTGCGATTTTAATTTTCGCTTAAGCTTAAAAACCCGGATAATCAAAAAAAAATTAAATAAACGCCGACAAAATAAAAAAGCAAGCAGAAAATTCATGCTCGCTTTTTTTATTCATATTTTTTAATTTTTAGCAAGATCAGTTAAGATTTGCGGGTTTTTTAATTATATATTTTTCAACCTGCTCGTTTTCGGTGAGCTGTTCGGGAGCAATTGCGGGCAAAACGTAAGCCGGAATGTTGCAATTTAACGTGATTTGCGAAACCGCCGCACGCAAATAAGGATATAAAATTACGAACGCTTCCGATAAAACCGCTTTTTGATCGTTTTCGTTCCAAACGAAATCTTCTTTAGCTTTAAACGTGCCGGCTAAAGCGACCTTCAAGTTAAACGGTACGGGGGTAGAAATGTCTTCGTTAATTTTTAAAATTAAATTAACAAAAACGTTATCGTCTTTTTTTGCAATTTTACATTCGATTTTAGGTTTAATTTGAAATTGAGTGTTGGGTTGTATTGCTTCGTTAAATTTAAATTCTACCTCGTTAACCCTAAAATATACCAGTGAAAGACATTTATTCATATTTAATTCTCCGTTTTTTATAATTAATAATAATTTTAATAATAAGAAGCGACAAACTAAATCGTTCTCACAATTCTTACACTTAAATTATAGTTTTTTGAGGCTGATTTGTCAAGAGTTTTTAAGCCGCAATAAGCATTAATCGCTATCTTGCGGCAAAATTAACCTTTTTAGGCCTGTTTTTTATGCTTTAGCAGTTGATTTCTTCAACGAAAATTCGTTTATAAATTTCGTCGTACTTATCTTTATAAAACAAATTGGT
>CAZNKA010000134.1:0-3023 GCA_964573495.1 uncultured Acidiphilium sp.
GCCCGAATTTGCGGAACATTCTGTCCAAAATAAAGGCGATACGCGCCATATATCCCGAATCTTCCAAAATAGAGAAGAACAAGAATAAAACCAAAATGGGGGGCAAGAACGAAAGAACCGCACTTATACCTTCGATTATACCGTCGTTGATAAGCCCGATAGCCCAATCTGCCATTCCGCTGCCTTCAACCAAGCCCGAAAGCCAGCCGAAAACTTCGCCTACGATAATTTCGTTCCAAAGATTGTTAACCCATATTCCCGGCGAGAACACCGCGCCGTCGTAAAAACAAGAAAGCAGTTTTACGCCGAAGTTTATAGGTTCGTCGTCAACGATAAGCCCTAAGTCTTCGAGAGAGGGCATTTTGAATATCGAACCCAGCCACAAAAGGTTTTCGGAGAAAGTTAAATGGAATATTCCGAATAAAATAACCAAGAAAATGGGAATACCCCAGATTTTATGAGTTAAAACTCTATCCGCTTTATCCGACGCGGACATTTTGAATTTATCGTTGTTTTTGCGAGTTATTACGGGCGCGAAATACTTGGATATGTATTTATAACGCGCGTCTGCAACCAAGGCCTCGAAGTCGCTGCCGAAAGTGCTGTCGTTAAAAGTTTTTTTGAACGCGGCGACCATTCCGACGGTCTCCTTGTGCATTTTTTCTTCGATTTCGTCGCCTTCGACGAGCTTAGTCGCATGGAACAGCGGGCTTTTTACGTTTTGCCCTTCCAACGCGATTTTCACGTCGCCGATAAGGTGCGAAAGAGCGGTGTCTTCTAAAACGGTTACGCCTTTGCGCGGCTTTTTGCTTTCCGCGTAAGCTCTATCCATAAGTTCTTTGAGCCCCGTTTCTTTAAGCGCGGAAATTTTAACGACCGGAACGCCTAAACGTTGCTCTAAAAGCTTGGCGTCTATTTTATCGCCTTGCTTTTCGACCGCGTCCATCATGTTAAGCGCGATTACCATGGGCACGTCTATTTCCATAATCTGCGTGGTGAGATACAGGTTGCGCTCTAAGTTGGTCGCGTCTACTATGTTTATCACGCAGTCCGGCTTTTCGTCGAGCACGTAATTACGCGCGATTACTTCTTCGGGGGTGTAAGGCGAAAGCGAATATATACCCGGAAGGTCGATTATAGCGACGGGTTCGGGGCATTTTTTATAAACGCCGTCACGCTTGTCTACCGTAACGCCGGGCCAGTTGCCTACATGCGCCGTAGAGCCGGTTAAACTGTTAAAAAGCGTGGTTTTACCGCAGTTGGGGTTACCCGCTAAGGCAAATCTTTTCATTTTGTTACCTCCAGCGTTACGCACAGTGCCTCGGTTTTTCTTAAAGTGAGTTCGTAACCGCGAACTGTTATTTCTATAGGATCGCCGAGCGGCGCTTTTTTGCGCATGTAAATTTCGGCTCCGGGGGTGATGCCCATATCGAACAAACGCCTTTTAATTTTACCCTCGCCGCTTACCGACTTAACGTAGCCTTTTTCGCCTATTACGAATTCGTCTAACGTTTTTTGCATAAGTGTTTTGTTTCTCCTTTATTTTTATGAATTTTTAACTTTTTTATCAAACGGAAGTCGATTGACTTCGATTTCGACCGAACAACCGTTTATGCAACGAAAATTTTGGTCGAAAGTTCGCCGTCTAACGCGACTTTCGCTTCTTTGATTTTGCAAACGACGTCGCGTCCGCTGGAATTTAAAACCGTTATTTCGCCGTTTATGGTTATTCCTAAGCTTTCTAAATGCTTTTTAAGCTTTTCGTCCGCGGCAATTCTTACTATTCTTAACTGTCTGTTCACAGGTGCTATTATAAGGGGCATATTCTCTCCTTTAATCGCGCTTTATGATATGCGCTTCGCCTTCGTAATATGAAACTTATTTCATATTCGCGTATATATTAGCACAATCTAAAAGGCTTGTCAAGCAAAAATATGAATGTTTTTTCATATTTTTATATTTTTTTGTTGCTTTTTTTTCGAGTTTGCTTTAAAATATAAATAGATATTAAAATATTTAAAAATTGTTGCGCGTGCGCGACGCGTAAAAAAAGAAAAACGCGCGCTTAAAAAACTTTCGGGAATAAAAAACCGCGATAGGGGTAAAAATATGAAAAACGACGTGCGCGAACCTAAGCAGGAACGTTCCATCGAAAAAAAGAACAAAATAATTCAAGCCGGTTACGAGCTTTTTTCCGAAGCGGGATATTACGGCACCAACACGCAAGAAATAGCAAAACGCGCGGGCGTTTCCACCGGGATAGTTTACGGTTATTTTAAGGATAAGCGCGATATTTTGGTTTGCGTTTTGAATATTTACATCGAAAAGGTTTCCGAGCCGCTGCTCGAAATAATGCAAGACTTGCACGCCCCGCTGAACTTTAAGCAAATAGTAAATTCCGTAACGGATAAAACCATTCAAATGCACACCGAAAACGCAAAACTTCATAACGCCCTACATTCGCTTTCCGCCACCGACGAGCTGGTTCAAAACGAATTTATCGCTTTGGAAACGCGGATAACCGAACGCATATCGTGCAGGCTTAAAGAATTGGGCGTAAGCCCCGTCGATTTGGTCGAAAAAGTTCATATCGCAATGAATTTGGTGCAGTCTTTCGCACACGAATACGTTTTCGATAACCACGAGTACATCGATTATTCCGCAATGCGCGAAATAGTAGTTTTAGCCGTGGCGAAATTGTTCGAATAATGCAGGCGGGCACAAACGCACGCTAGGCGCGAAAAACCGTTAAACCGCGCAAAAAGTTACTAAAAAGCCGCAAATTTTCGCATATTGCAAAAATAGATAATTTTTTTCGTTTTTTTTATTGCTTTAAGTAAAAAAATATGCTAAAATTTATACGGTGCGCGGAAGGCGAAATCCGCTTTATCTCTGCGCGCGCATAACAAAAATAAAAAATTATATTTAAGGAGTTTTTAAAATGGCAAGAATAGTTCTTAACGAAACCAGCTATCACGGCGCGGGTGCGATAAACGAAATCCCCGCGGAAATTAAGGGGCGCG
>CAZNKA010000135.1:0-2974 GCA_964573495.1 uncultured Acidiphilium sp.
GCGGCGTTTTCGTTCGACGGTAAGGCTGTTTGCGAAAAATACATAAAAAACGCGCTGGACGTCAACGTTGCCGCGTACGCATCAAACGGAAGGACAATAATTTCTTTTCCCGAAAAAGCAATAACGTCAAACGATATTTTAACGTTCGACGATAAATACGGCGGAGCAAAGGGCGGATTGGCAAACTCGCGGCGCGAACCTTTCGATAAAAATTGCGACTATTCGCAAACAATGCGCGAATATGCAAAAAAAATATACGAGCGACTTGATTTTAGCGGTATAGTGCGATTCGATTTTCTTTTATCCGAAAGTAATGTTTTTTTAAACGAAATAAACGCCGTGCCGGGTTCGCTCGCGTATTATTTTTTCTGCGACAAAATGGGTGATTTTTCTTCTTTATTAAACGAACTTATAGAAGAAGCCGTAAAAATTCGCAGAAAAGAAGATAATTATTTAACTTCATTTAACACGTCGGTGCTCGATGTCGATTATAAGGGTTCTAAAAAATAAAACGCACGCGTTGAACCTAAGTATGGCTAAAAATAAAAAATTGCTTTACAAAAAAAAACAAAAGTGATATAATATCGGCGTTTGAGTCGGCTGTGCGGTTGCGGGGCGAGGGCAGTGCCCCCGTCACGAGGAAAGTCCGGGCTTCACAAAGCAGGGTGCCTGCTAACGGCAGGTGAAGGCGACTTTAAGGAAAGTGCAACAGAAAATTACCGCCGCAAGGTAAGGATGAAAAGGCGAGGTAAGAGCTCACCGGCTCCGCGGTAACGCGGGGCGCCGTGTAAACCCCACCCGAAGCAAGGTAGGAGCGTGCAAAGGGGCTTTGACCTGCACGTTCGTTCGAATAGCCGCTCGAGCGCGTCGGCGACGGCGCGCCTAGATAGATAACCGCACCAGACAGAACCCGGCTTACAGGTCGGCTCAAACTTAATTTAAAAATTAGGGTGAATCCGCAAAAAATCCGCTTTTTTAAGCGGATTTTTTGCATAAAAAAAGATAGCGGCGTTTTCGCTATCTTTTAAGAAAATTTGTTTTGCGTAAAAATTACATCATGTCCACTATTACGTGAGGCGGGTAGGTTGTTCCGTCGTTTTTGTTATCCAACATTTTTTTAACCGTTTGCTCGCAACCGTCGAATTTTATAGAAGAAAAACTGAACGCCGAAAAATCGATTGCTTTATTGGCAATAAGGTTTATCGCTTGCTCGGTAAAACCGTATCCGTTGGTTATACATTTAAAGTTGAGCTGTTTTTTCATTGCCAAGTGGAAATTTACGCGAAGATTAGGGTTGGAAAAACCTACGAATCCCATTTTTGCGTTATTTGCGGCGATTTTTAAAGCTACGTCCGTATTTATGTTGCTATCCGAAACGTAAACGACTTTGGTTGCCATTCTCGCGCCCGTTCGTTCCGAAACTTCTTTTTCGAGCTTGTTATCCGAAAAAAGATTGTAATAAATTCCGCAAAGTTTTGCTTTTTCTAAATTTTCGTTTTTAGAATCGATTAAAATCGGAACGGCTTGGTAATAAATAATAATCGTCGAAAGAATTATTCCTATAAGATTCCCGCCGATAACTGCGACGTGTTCGCCTTTTTTTATATCGAGTTTATCTATAACCGCAAGGGCTAACGCGACGTAATCGATAAAAAGCGCGTCGTTATCGTTTACGGAAACGGGCAGGGCGTAAAGGATTTTATTATCCACTACCGCGAAGTCGCGTAAAAAACCGTCTACGGATTTACCCGCTATCTTTTGGTCGACGCATTTTTCTGGTTCGTTAATCAAACACTCCGCGCAAGACCCGCAATTTTCAACCGAACTCAAATAAACGCGCGTGCCTTTAGTTAGGTAAGCCGATTCGCTTGCATCGGTAATCTGACCTATAGCAATGCGCCCGGGAATAACGGGGTAGATAACGTCATCGTCACCGTCGATGGTTTGAAAATCTTCGGGTGTTAGCATTGCTTTGGTTATTTTTACCTTCGAAGAATCTGCGTTGTCGCAAATTTCCATTTTGTTGATTTTGGTTAATTTGCCTTTTTCGGCAACTTGTAATCCAAGCATTAAAATCTCCTGCTTAAAAGCTGTAAAGCAAATCCGCCGACGAGCGGATGCTTGCCGAACCGCATGTTTAAAGAAACTTTTAACAAACGTTCGTACTTTGCTATTATACACTAACCGCCGTCGTTTTGCAAGTAAAAAACTTCAATAATCGAATAAAAAAGGTCTGCATAGGGTACGGCGATAAAAAAAGCCGCGAAAAAAGCGAAATAAACGTAAAAAATCGCCGTTATTCGTTTGACTTATTAAAAAAAGTGTAATATAATAAAAAACGGCATTGTGCTTGAAAGCGTAATGTAACTATATTTCAAGAGGTGATAACATGAAGCCGAATATTCATCCGGAATACAAACAGGTGAAAGTTCAGTGCGCTTGTGGCGAAACCTTTATGACCGGTTCTACTAAAAACGTAGACGTTATCAAGGTTGATATTTGCTCTAAGTGCCACCCTTATTTTACGGGTAAGCAAAAACTCGTCGATACCGGCGGACGTGTCGACAAATTCAAAAAGAGATACGGAATTTAATTTTTTTAACCGCATGGCAAAGGAGGTCGAGTGTTTTATATTTCGGCTTCCTTTTGTTCATTTATAAAGAAAATTTACGATGAAAGAAAAAAAAGATAAAAAACAAAAAGTTACTCAAATAGGCGGGCAAGCCGTTATCGAAGGCGTTATGATGCGCGGAAAAACCGCTATGGCAACCGCCGTACGCGACGAAGAAGGCAATATACGCATAGAAACAAAAAGGCTCACTCCGCCCGAAAAAAAGCCGAAAATAGCAAAATTACCCATAATTCGCGGAATGATAAGTTATGTTCAATCGTTGTTCGGCGGCACCAAGGTTTTAATGCGTTCGGCTGAAGTTTTCGGCGAAACCGAAGAACCTACAAAGTTTGAAAAATGGAC
>CAZNKA010000136.1:0-2956 GCA_964573495.1 uncultured Acidiphilium sp.
GAGTCAAATTTTTTTCCAGAAAAATACCCAAATTATCACTAAGCACTATGTTACACAAACACTTGTTTTCTTTGTTAAATATTTTCATTTTTACGGAAGACAATTTAGCGTATTTCATATAATAGTTTCCGTCATCGAAAACGGTATACCTCCCGCCTTTATAACCAAAAACATAAAACTTATCTTCAGCATTAAACTGCCGACTTGCTATATACACTTCATGAGTTTTGTTATTAATTGCGTTTGTTATACAAGCACACCCCACAGCATTATCGGAAAGCGAACTTCCCTCATAAGCATACTCGTTAAAAATCTGTAATTTCCGCCCAAACATTCTTTTGATTTTTCGCCGATTTTTCGAAACGAAACAATACATCCGGACCGCAACGAGCGCATCGTCTAATTCGGCACAATGAGCCAATGTTTTTACGGCGGCTTTTTCAAATGCGTTAAAATCGAAGGCTCTCGTTTCATAATAATTCAACTCATCGAAAGCCTCGTGCACTTTTTAGATAAATTTTCTAGTTATCATTTCTTCCCCCAATATATATCTTTTTACACGCGCACCAAGAGGTATCGACAGCTAATCGAATACAGTCGGACGCACAAACCCGACGCCGTGTAATTTATCTATTTTGTTATCCACTACGTCGATTGCTTCAAATATAAGAAATTGTATGTTGTTTAATATTTTTTCCAAAGCTTCGATACGACTATCGTAATCGTCGTTTGCGTTTTGAAAATCTGTTAGATAAAATTCGTGATTTATATAATTTCTAAGCTTTATGACTTTTTTTAGGTCGTCGTATTCCTTGTCGCTAATCATTTTTTGTTTTTTTAGCGCGTCGTGCAATTTATTCAAAGAAGATTTGCTTATTTTCTTGACATGAACATCGAGCATCGAAGTAAGTTCTTTGCACCTTTGCTCCCACTCTTGCGCGTTTTTAATAATTTGCCCGACAGCGTTATATATGTCATCGGGAAAATTTCGAATGGTAAAATATTTACCGCACATTTTATGATATCTCCTTAGTAAAAAGTCGACCGTTTACTTTTAGCGATATTCTGTTAAAAGTAGATATAGTGGCTTGTACAAACGTGCCGTTGTCCAATTCACAAGACAAGATTATAGGTGTATAAGAAATCAAAGTATCGTGCTCGTCGAATTTTGTGCCGTCAATTTTTATGTAATGATGAAACCACCCTGCGTATACTATTAAAAGTTTGCCCTCATATCTGTACACTTTATAAGACAAAGTAAACGACGCAATCAAAAACAAAGATACAAGCATTTCATAGACAACGGTTAAATAGATAGCTTGTTGTGTAAGCGATACGCTGTTAATCACCATAAAAATAACAACTCCGCCAACAACGGCTATCGCCAACCAGATTAACCTATGAATAAGAATTTTTTTCTTTTCAAGCAACATCAATATTCCCCCCTTAAATAAAAAAACGTGTTTCATTGAGAAACACGCCGAAAAACGCACCCCTCAATGTTGCGACACATTTCCTAATATTAAGGTGAGAGCATACATTTTTACCTATATCGCTCCTTAAAATTAGGACTATTCAAATGTGTCGCAAATAAAATGTAACACATTTTTAAGCTAAAATCAAGTATTTTTATATTATAACTGCAAAATTTCCCGCGAAAGCACTGCAAAACGACAGAACACAACGTAAGATAAATCGTCCGCATCGCTGCTTTTCTTGCCATTCAGCGTTGCATTCGGCGGTGTAAGCCGCAAGAGCCGAATACAGCAGTGCCAAAGCAGATATATAACAATAAAAATAATTATATCGCAAACGTTAAAACGCCACGATTCTTTATTGCACTAACTAAAAAAGAATCTTATGGCGTTTTTACTAAATATTTTATTTATATCGCTTTCGGAATATCCGCGACTTACAAGACGATTGAAAAGCGAAAACAATTTATCGTAAGAATCATATCCGACGGAAAAATCGTCTGCGCCGAAAAAATCCGTTCCGATTGCCAAGTTATCGACGCCGTAACTTTGCGCAAAACTGTCAATACTTACAAAATAATCGTCACAAAACTTAGCTACCGGCGTTAATCCTACTATTCCGCCTCGTTCAATCAAAAAACGTATCTGATGTGCGTTAAGATTTCTTTTGTGATTTTTAAGCAAAGATAATGACGTATGTGAATTTAACACTTTTCCGCTTCGTGACACTACATCATAGAATGATTTTTCATTCAAATGCGCCGTATCGACCGCAATATTGTTTTCATTAAGAAACGTTACGAGTTTTACTCCGTTTGCAGTAAGTCGACCGTCGCCGAATGCGCCGCCCGCATACTTATTATCGTAATTCCACGTTAACCCGCAATAAACAGGATTCAACGAAACCAATCGCTCGCCCATACAAAAATCGAAAAACGTCATATCCTCAACCGCCAAATATGCTCGCGACGGAAGCTTAAAATCGGGCAACGGTAAGTAGCTCGACTTCGTAGTCCACAATGCGCATATAATTCCGCAAAGTGTATCCGTATATTGATTAAGCGCTAACCTTTTTTTATTTTTATTCAAACTAGACGTAAGAATATCGTTGTGTAAATCGAAAATCATAATTACACATATGATTTTCTAATGAAAAGTGTGCATTTCCATATTTTATTTATTCATAATGATGGTAACCGGACCGTCGTTATGTTGTTCAATCTTCATATCCGCCCCGAAAACGCCGTGAGAAGTTAATACCGAATTAGCTTTAAGCACATCGCAAAAATACAGATACATATCGTTTGCAATTTCCGGCAGTTCCGCACCTATAAAACTCGGACGATTTCCGTGCGACGTATCGGCAAGTAACGTAAATTGCGAAACGACCAATACTTCTCCGCCGACGTCCTTAACGGATAAATTCATTTTTCCGTTGTCGTCCTCAAAAATTCTCATCATAGCAATCTTTTTTGCCAGAT
>CAZNKA010000137.1:0-2949 GCA_964573495.1 uncultured Acidiphilium sp.
AATTAACGCAAGGTAACGCGGCTATCGCGCTGCCGAAATTCAAAACGCCGTCTATACATTCGTCGATTGTTTTTTCGCTAACGAAGGGGCGCGCGCCGTCGTGTATCAAAACTACGTTTCCGCTTGCGACTTTTAACGCCGAAAAAACCGAAAGCGAGCGAGTTTTTCCGCCTAAAACCACTTTAGACGAAGTCTTTAGCTTTTCGGCTATTTTTTTTATTTCTTCTAAATCTTGTTCCGAAGAAGTAAAAACAATTTCGCTTACGCGCGCGTTTTTATCGAACGCACTCGCGGTTTTTTCGAGCACGGTTTGTTTCGTTTCGTTAAAAACTTCGCTTTTAGCGCCGATAGCCGCGTTAAGGTCTGCGACTTGCTCGAAGTTTAATTCGGTGAGTAATTTGTTTTTATTGAATCCCGCGCGTTCGCCTTTACCCGCCGCCGTTATTACGGCGGTTATTTTTATCGGCTTATTTTCGGTCGTTTGCACGAACGATTGCTCTGTCGTTTGAGCGGCACGGTCGTTACGTTTTTCGATGTTTTTCATATTACGCCTTGCTTTTCTTTATTTATTCGTTGATTATTTCGTAGGTCAAAGCGGCTTCTTCTTTGCGCACCGTTTCTTTAACGCTTTTAATCACGAACTTTATAGAGCCGCCGCCTACGCGCAGCTCTACCATGTCGCCTTCTTTTACGTCGTAAGAAGGTTTAACGTCTTTGCCGTTTACCGAAACTCTGCCGCCGTGACAAGCGTCGTTCGCCACGGTTCTGCGCTTTAATATGCGCGAAGTTTTTAAAAATTTATCTATTCTCATATCGTTACCTATTATTGTAATCGTTTTTTATTGGTTTGCGCCGCGGAACGCGGGTTATTTTTTTAATTTTTAAGTCAATTATTAAAAATCGCAAAAAAGCGAAAAAACGGTTGACATAAAATTTACTTTGAGTTATAATATTAAAATGCTACAATTCTATAATTGTCGCTTTATGCCTTCAGGGCGGTTTTTGAAGGTAAAAAACGCAGACAATGCAGGTTGTAGGTACTTTCGAACCACTTGTATTATACACCAAATGCGCGGCAAACGCAAGGCTGCGCGGGCGTATTTTGCATTTTTATTAAAAAGGAGTGTATTTAATGACACGCAATTTGCGAACGGAAAAATTTGGCAGGGTTGAGAGAAAAACTTTTTCGAGAATTAAGGAAGTACAACCTATTCCCGACCTTATCGAAATCCAGAAAGACTCGTACGAAGCGTTCATAAACGAGGGTATTCAAGAGGTTTTTGAAGATTTTTCTCCTATAACCGACTTTTCGGATCACTTCGAGCTGTATTTTTTAAATCACACGCTCGGAACGGAGCCTAAGTACAGCGAAAAGGAATGCCGCGATCGCGACGTTAACTACGCCGTAAAACTCAGCGTGAAGGTGCGCCTCGTAAACAAAGTTACGGGCGAAATTTTAGATCGCGAAGTTTTCATGGGCGAGCTTCCCAAAATGACCGAGACCGGTTCGTTCATCATTAACGGCGCGGAAAGGGTAGTCGTTTCGCAGCTCGTCAGAAGCCCCGGCGTTTATAACGGCGTTAAGCTCGACCGTTCGGGCAAAAAGCTTTTCGACACCACCGTTATACCTAACCGCGGCGCTTGGCTCGAATACGAGCAAGATTCGCAAAACGTGTTATGGGTGCACGTAGACAGAACGCGTAAAATAACCGCGACCGTGCTTCTTCGCGCGCTCGGCTTCGGTTCGGACAGAATGCTTTCCGAACTTTTCGCCGACGACCCGATGATCCTCGCAACCATGGAAAAAGACGTGGCTAAAACCGAAAACGAAGGCTTGTTCGAGCTTTACAGAAGGTTGCGCCCCGGCGAAGTTCCCACCGACGAGGCAGTTAAGCAACACCTTAAAAACTTGTTTTTCGACTGTAAGCGTTACGATCTTGCCAAAGTCGGCAGATATAAATACGACAAGCGCCTTAACATGGGCGTCCGTCTTATAGGTCTTACTTCTTACGAAGATATCGTAAACGACGACGGCGAACTTTTGGTTTCTAAAGGCGAAGTATTCACTTACGAAAGCGCGAAAAGGGTTCAAAACAGCGGTATAAACGAGGTTTTCGTTTTAGCTAACGGCAAACCTCATAAAATAATAGCTAACAACGCGGTCGATTTCGAAGTCGTTACGGGCGTAAACCCCAGGGCTTTCGGGCTTATCGAAACCGTGCATTATCCCGTTCTCAAATTTTCTAAACTTGTTCGCGAATATGCCGACAAAGCAGGAGCCGAAGCCGCTGCCGACCATTTCATAAACGAAATCAACGACCTTTATTACACTCAGGAAACCATTACTCCCGAGGGCGTCGAAGAAAAGCAAGAAGATAAAAAGAACGCCGAAAAGCGCAGAATTTTACGCAATCGTTTCGTAGAAGCTTGCCAAAGTTTCTGGGAAATCATGGACGAAATGGTTGCAAGCGGTTCTTCGCAAAAAATCACGTTCGAGCAGAAAAAACTCGTTCGTCCGCTTTTGGATAAGTTAAATCATAAACACATTACCGTGGACGATATCGTAGCTACAGTTTCCATCAACATCGACTTAACGCACGGAATCGGCACCACGGATAACATCGACCACTTGGGCAACCGTCGCGTTCGTTCGGTCGGCGAGCTTTTACAAAATCAATTCAGAATAGGCGTCGCGCGCTTGGAAAGGGTTATCAAAGAAAGAATGTCCACTCAGGACCCGAAGGAAATAACCCCCGAAGCGCTTATCAACGTTCGCCCCGTAAGCTCTGCCATTAAAGAATTCTTCGGTTCTTCGCAGTTGTCGCAATTTATGGACCAAACGAACCCCATTTCCGAACTCACGCACAAACGTAAGCTTTCGGCGTTAGGTCCCGGCGGTTTGAACCGCGAACGCGCGACTTTCGAAGTTCGCGACGTTCACTACACGCA
>CAZNKA010000138.1:0-2858 GCA_964573495.1 uncultured Acidiphilium sp.
GAGAGAATTCATACAATTTTTGGAAAGCGCGGGAGTGCTGAAATTCGGAGATTTCACGGCTAAGAGCGGAAGAAAAATTCCTTATTTCATAAATGCCGGCGATATCAAGACAGGCGAACAAATTTCGCGTCTCGGCGAATTTTACGCAAAGGCATATTTCGAAAAAATAGGCAAAAAGCGTTGCGTTTTGTACGGTCCCGCATACAAAGGAATTCCGATTGCCGTTTCGGTTTCGTGCGCTTTGGCGAAAAACGGACTCGACGTTCCTTTCTTCTTTAACCGCAAGGAAGAAAAAGACCACGGCGAGGGCGGTGTTTTCGTCGGATACAAGCCGACCGAGGGCGAAGAAATCGTTATAACCGAGGACGTTATCACGGCGGGAACGGCAATTCGCGAGAGCATGTCGATTCTCTCGGGACTTTCGGGCGTCAAGGTTGCCGCCGTGTTCGTTATGGTTGACCGTAAGGAAAAGGGAACCGGCGAAAAATCCGCAATGGCGGAAATCGGCGAGCGGTTCGGATTTCCCGTATATTCGGTTGTCGATGTTTACGATATCATCGAATATCTCGAAGAAGACGAAAAGAACCGCGAAAACGTTGAGCGTATCAAAAATTATCTTGCGATAAACGGCGCAAAGGAATAACGCTTGTCGATTTTGCGGAAGGCGGACGACGCCGTAAGCCCTTTCGGCGCAGGATTTATTAAGAAAACATTTTTTCGGTAACGAAAAAGCGTAACGAGGAAAATTATATGAGAAGTATTATCGATATTTCGGATTTGTCGGTCGAAGAAATAAACGAGCTTACGCAAACGGCGACGGATATTATCGAAAATCCCGATAAATATTCGCAAATTTGCCGAGGAAAAAAGCTTGCGACTTTGTTTTTCGAGCCGTCGACGCGAACACGTTTAAGCTTTGAAGCGGCAATGTATGAGCTCGGGGGAAATGTTTTGGGTTTTTCCGAAGCTCAAAGCTCATCGGCGGCAAAGGGCGAAAGCATAGCCGATACGGCGAAAACCGTCAGCTGTTATGCCGATATCATCGCAATGCGTCACCCCAAAGAGGGCGCGGCGCTTGTCGCGGCAAACAACGCGTCTGTGCCGGTAATCAATGCGGGCGACGGCGGTCATTGTCATCCCACGCAAACACTTGCCGACCTTTTAACTATTTATCGCGAACACGGTACGTTCGATAATATTACCGTAGGTTTTTGCGGTGATTTAAAATACGGCAGAACGGTTCATTCGTTAATCAATGCCTTGGCTAGATATAAAAACGTAAAAATTGTTCTTATTTCGCCTGAAGAACTTAAACTTCCTACATACGTAAAAGAAAACGTGCTCGATAAGTTTGGTATGGAATATGTCGAAACAACATCGCTAGAAAAATATATGGGTGAACTTGACGTATTGTATATGACAAGAGTACAGCAAGAGCGTTTTGCCGATATCGACGAATACAATCGTTTAAAAGACAGTTATATTTTAACACCCGATAAACTCGAAACGGCAAAAGAAACAATGTCGATATTGCATCCGCTTCCGAGAGTGAACGAAATTAGCGTAAAAATAGATAAAGACCCGCGCGCTTGTTATTTTAAACAGGTGTATAACGGAAAACTTATGAGAATGGCGCTTATTTTAAAACTTTTAAAAGAAGCCGAGAATAAAGAGAAAGAAGAACTTATAGAAAGCAACGCCGTATACATAACTAATAAAATTAAATGTACAAACCCGAGTTGTATTACGTCTACCGAGCAAGAACTTGACCATGTATTTAAGTTGGTTGATAAAGAGCACGGAATTTACAGATGTATTTATTGCGAAAAAGAAGGTAAAAAAATCGAATAGCATTTCGCTAAAATAAAAAAGCGACACGAAGAGATTTCCGTGTCGCTTTTTTTATTTACTGCTTTTTACAATAACTTTTGCAAAAATGCGGAGTGGCAACGACGTCGTCGCCGGTTTTTTCATGAGTAATTTCGATGCAACTTAAATTGCAACCGTTTTCGTCGCAAGCGTTGTGAACGCATTCGCAAACGTTACATTTTACTTTACAGTTTGAATTCATAATTTACACTCCTTTACAGATATTTTGTCCGTTATTCAAAAAAGTATTCAAAATATCGTTAAAAAGTTTAATCTAAATCTTTTGTAATAAGCAGTTCTTTAGGTGATAAATTATATTTTTGCATACAAGTTCTGTAAAACGTTGAAAAACTTTCGAATCCGTAGTCGAGTATGATTTCAGACAAAATCGGTTTTTCCGTTTTTCTAACGTGTTTCATTAAATTTCTAAGGCGAACGCCGTTTAAATAATTGTTAAGGTTTTCACCGATGCTGTCGTTAAACAGCCTTGAAAAATAATATTTATTGTATCCGAATTCTGACGAAATAGTGTCTAAAGTTATGGGTTCACGGTAATGTTTGTCGATATAATTAAGCACGTCTATTATAAGGTTCATATTGGCAGAGTTTTCGATAATTTTATTGGGGTAATATTCGAAAAGTTTGCCGATAATTATATTAACGAAACCTTTTATGACTATATCTGATTTTTCAATGTGCTTTGCCAAAACTATAAAATATTTAAGCAGTGTTTTATTAAAATTTTTATCGCGTAAATGCGCGGGTATTGTTTTAGATTGAAAAATCAAGTCGAAATCGTTTGAGTATTTAGGGGTTATTACAAGTAATATCGTTCTTGTGTTGCTCGTGTAGGTAAGTTCGTGAATACCACATCGTTTAGTGAATATGATTTCGCCTTCGGAAGCAGTAAAACTTTCGCCGTCGATAATACAGTTTACAATGCCTTTAGTTACGTAAATTATTTCAACGCAACGATGAAAGTGCGGAAT
>CAZNKA010000139.1:0-2847 GCA_964573495.1 uncultured Acidiphilium sp.
AAAAAACAAAAAAGAGCAAAAACGGGGTTAAATCGGTTGCAATATTTAGTCGCTTATGGTAAAATAACGTAGTTAAAATCGCACTCGTACGGCGAGCGGCTTCGTTGCTCCGAAATCTTTAACGGAGTTTATGCCGTTCTTTCTTCGAAAAAAGCGCGAATCAATTGCGCGGAAGGTCTTGCGGGGAGGTTTAAACGGAGGTATTTTTTTATGGCAGTTACTACTATGAAGCAACTTCTCGAAGCCGGCGTACACTTCGGCCACCAAACGAGAAGATGGAACCCCAAAATGCGCAAATACATTTTTGGCGAAAGAAACGGGATTCACATTATCGACCTTCAAATTACCGTCGACCTTATCGAAGAGGCTTATAAGTTCGTCGTAGACGCGGTTAAAGAAGGTAAAAACGTTTTATTCGTAGGGACCAAAAAACAAGCGCAAGAAGCTATTCAACAAGAAGCCGAAAGATGCGGCATGTATTACATTAACTCTAGATGGCTCGGCGGCACTCTTACCAACTTCAAAACCATTCGCTCTAGAGTAGAAAGATTAAATAAATTAGATCAAATGGAAAAAATGGGCGACTTCGATCTTCTTCCAAAAAAAGAAGTAATCGCTCTTAAAACCGAAAGGGATAAACTTCAAACCAACCTTGGCGGTATTAGGGAAATGCGTTCGCTCCCCGGCGTTATGTTCGTTGTTGACCCCAACTGTGAAGACATCGCCGTAAAAGAAGCAAGAAAGTTAGGCATTCCCGTAGTGGCAGTTACGGATACCAACTGCGATCCCGACCTCGTGGATTACGTTATTTCGGGCAACGACGACGCTATCCGTGCCGTTAAACTTATTTCTTCTATCATTGCAGACGCCGTTATCGAAGCTAAACAAGGCGAAGACGCGGTTCGTCTTTCTCACGAATCGGTTAACTCTATGGCTGACGTTACCGTTACCGCCGAAGAAGTTGCCGCGCAAGACGCCGTAGCCGAAGAATCCGTTAAGGCTACCGAAGAAAAACAAGCTAACGCTTAATTTTATTAACGCTAACGCTTAAAATCACGGAATCACGCGCGGAGCGCTACGGCATATCGCCCCGCCCCGCGCATATTTTTATCAATTTTTTATCAATTTAAATTATAAGGAGAATTAAAATGAGTTTTACCGCTAATGACGTTATGACGCTCCGCCAAAGAACGGGCGCCGGAATGATGGACTGCAAAAAAGCACTTACCGAAACCGACGGCGACTTCGATAAGGCTATCGACTATTTGAGAGAAAAAGGCATTGCTAAAGCCGCTAAAAAAGCAGGCAGAATCGCTGCAGAAGGTATCGTAGACAGCTACATTCACATGAACGGCACCATCGGCGTTCTTTTGGAAGTTAACTGCGAAACCGACTTCGTTTCGCGCGGCGAACAGTTCAGAAACCTCGTTCACGATATCGCGCTTCATATCGCCGCTCAAAAGCCCGAATACCTCGCCCCCGAGGACGTTCCCGCTTCCGTTTTGGAACACGAAAAAGAAATCCTTCGCGCTCAAGCCAAGGAAGAAGGCAAGCCCGAACAAATTATCGAAAGAATGGTTGAAGGCAGAATTAAAAGCTATTACGAAGAAAGCTGCTTGCTCAAGCAAAAATTCGTTAAAGATCCTTCTAAAACCATCGAACAGCTTATCGTTGAAGCCACCGCTCAGATAGGCGAAAAAATCGCCGTAAGACGTTTCGTTCGTTACGAAATGGGCGAAGGGCTTACCAAAAAGAGCGAAAACCTCGCAGACGAAGTTGCCGCTCAAGTTGCTTCTATGAAGAAGTAATTCTTAAATCAAATTTAAAAGCTTCGGCTTCCCGATCGGAAACCGAAGCTTTTTTTATGCTTTTTTACTATTATATAACTTTTGCTTTGTTTTACATAATTAATTCGTTTGTTTTCGGCTTAAATAAATAAGCGATGCTTTAAACAAAAAGCAAATCGAAAACGACAGCAAAATGCCGCCGATTATATCCGTTGCCCAATGCACGCCCGATAAAAAGCGAGATAAAACCGTTAAAGCGGCAAGCGATATAAGCCCCGCGCTCGCGGCGGCTAAAATTCTTTTATTCTTTATGTAGCTCGGCAAAAGCATTGCCGCAAACAAGCAAACGCAAACGGAAAGCACCGTGTGCGACGACGGAAACGAAGGCTCCCTTTCGCACGAAGAATGAGCCGGGCGATAATTGACAACGGCTAACTCGAAAAACACGTAAAACACTATCACCAATATAAAAAACGAGCCTAAAAGGTATAACGTTTTATCTACGCTTTTCAAACTTTTGCGTATCGCGAGCTGTATTACGCCGAAAACTGCGAACGCACAACATATCAACAAACAAAATATGCCTAATATTTCGCTTATTTTATACCACGTTTCGTTGTAGCTGAGCTTTCTTGCAACCGATTCGTTAAAAGCGTGCAAACCGATTTCTATCGACGCCCCGCCCTTTTCGTTTACGAACGGAACGAAACCTACGTCTACCGTTTTTAAAAGCAAAATTAAAACCAAAAACGCAAAAAACAGCGCGCCCGACGCTATTAAGCAAACTCTTATTCCTTTTTTTTCGTCCATTTCTATCTCCTTAAAAGCGCCCGAAAATCCAAACGCGAACCCGAGATGACTTTTGTCTCTCGGCAAATATTACTTCGATTTTAGCACGAATATTAAAAAAAATCAATTGTTGCAAGCATAAAAACGCAAATCTCACACGCCAAAAAACACGCCTGATTTAAAAAATATATCAAAAACCGTTGCAAATATTTAATTAAAGGTGTATTATATTGTTGCGACACAATTTTAATATCTTATGAGGCGAAGTATA
>CAZNKA010000140.1:0-2804 GCA_964573495.1 uncultured Acidiphilium sp.
TATGTTCTGCCGCGGCGTGTAGCCGTTTGTTGAGCGAACGATCGGGCGGAGTTTATACTTATCTTCAAGTAAAAGAAGACGGAATCAGCCTTTTCGGGTTTAACACTCAAGAAGAAAAGCAGATGTTTTTAAAGCTTTTAAGCGTTTCGGGCGTGGGGGCGAAAATGGCTATTAACGTGCTTTCGGGTATGAGTATTGCCGATTTAGCCTTTGCTATCGCGTCGTCGGACGTGAAAGGACTTTCTAAAATCAAAGGTCTTGGCAAAAAAACGGCGGAGCGTATAATAGTCGAGTTGCGCGAAAGCGTTTCTCAAATAGCGAAAGGCGAAGACGCGTTGCCCGTTGGTTCTTCGGCTTACTCGCTCGGCTCCGACGGAGAAAACGCCGTGACCGCGCTTATGACTCTGGGGTACGCCAAGGCGGTCGCTTCTTCCGCGGTGCAAAACGCGATAAAGAGCGGGGCGGATACTCTCGAAAGTATAATAGCCGACGCGTTGCGCTCGCTTGCGTGACGTCTTGTTTATGCGATGACATGCAATTTGCTTTTAATTTGATTTACGGGAAATTATGATTAACGAAGATATTTTTGAACAAACCGAAGAAAACGAGCGTTTGGTAGACGTCGCGCGGACCGAATTCGACGAAATCGAAAACGTTTTGCGCCCGAAGTCGATGGACGGCTATGTGGGGCAAACCAAGGTGAAAAACAATCTTGCCGTATATATGCAAGCCGCCAAGCTGCGAAACGAGCCGCTCGATCACGTTTTGCTCTACGGTCCTCCTGGGCTCGGTAAAACCACTCTTTCGCATATAATTGCCAACGAAATGGGCGTTTCGATTAAGGTCACCAGCGGACCGTCTATCGAAAAAGCCGGTGATTTAGCCGCGATTTTAACTAACCTTAACGAAGGCGACGTTCTTTTTATAGACGAAATTCACAGGCTCAATCACACCGTCGAAGAAATTCTTTACCCCGCGATGGAAGATTTTTCGCTGGATCTTATTATCGGCAAAGGTCCGTCGGCGCGCACCGTGCAAATTCCGCTAAAACGTTTTACGTTAATAGGGGCAACCACGCGCGCGGGGATGCTTTCTTCTCCGCTGCGCGACCGTTTCGGCGTTATTTGCAGGTTGGAGCTTTATTCTCGCGACGAATTAGCCGAAATAATAACTCGGTCGGGTGCTGTTTTAGGCGTTGAAGTCGATAAGGCCGCCGCGCAAGAGCTTGCTTCTCGTAGTCGCGGCACTCCGCGTATTGCAAACAGACTTTTGAAGCGCGTGCGCGATTATTCCGCCGTTTTGGGCCATTCTTCGGTGACGTACGCCGACGCGTGTTTGGCTTTGGATAAAATGGAAATAGATAAGCTCGGGCTCGATAATATCGACTTGCGGCTTTTAACTTCGATGATTGAAAAATTCGGCGGCGGACCAGTCGGACTTGAAACGCTTGCCGCTACGATAAACGAAGATAAAAATACCATAGAGGACGTTTACGAACCTTATCTTTTACAACTCGGCTTTATTTCGCGCTCTCCGCGCGGAAGAATTTGCACTCTTCGCGCATACGAACATTTAGGCAAAAAACCGCCGAAAAAAGTTAGCGATCAGCTTTCGGTTTTTGACGAAGAATGATTTTTTGCCGCCGCTTTGTTCGAAAAAACATATCGGTAAAAATTTGCGAAAGTGCCGATAATCGACCTATAGCCCTATTTTTTAATTTAAACTTTTTATTTTATTTGTTATGGAGACCTTAAAAACTTCTGATTTTTATTACGATCTACCCGAAGAGCTTATAGCACAAAAGCCGCTTTATCCGCGCGATTCGTCGCGCCTTTTGGTTTACGATAAAGGGGAGGATAAAGTCGAACATCGTAAGTTTTACGAAGTCGGCGATTATTTAAAGGCGGGCGACCTTTTGGTAGTTAACGACACGAAAGTTTATCCCGCACGTATTTTTGCGCGTACGGAACACGGCGGTAAAATCGAATTGCTTTTATTAAAGCGCCTTAATCTTACCGATTGGGAAATTATGGTTCGCCCCGGAAAAAAAGCGCGCGAAGGGGTAAAGCTCATTGTTTCGGACGAGCTTTCTTTAACCGTACTTTCTCGCACGGAAACGGGCGAACGCATAGTTCGTTTCGAATACGAAGGTGTTTTTGAAGACGTTTTATCGCGCGTGGGCGAAATGCCGCTCCCGCCTTACATACACGAAAAACTCGTCGATCAAAACAGATATCAAACGGTTTATTGCCGCGAAGAAGGTTCCGCGGCAGCTCCGACAGCCGGGCTGCATTTTACCGAAGAACTTATTCAAAAGTTAAAAGATAAAGGCGTGGAATTCGCGCGCGTGCAGTTGAACGTGGGGTTGGGGACCTTTCGTCCCGTAAAATCTGATAATATTTTAGAGCATAAAATGCACGTGGAGCATTATTGCGTAAGCCCCGAAGCTGCCGAAGCCGTAAACAAGGCTAAGCGCGAAGGTCGTAGGGTAATAGCCGTAGGCACTACTGCGGTCAGAACTCTCGAAACGGTGGCGGACGAAAACGGATTTCTTACGCCGTGCTCCGGCGATACCGGAATTTTTATTTATCCGCCTTATAAATTTAAATGCGTCGAAGGGCTTATAACCAATTTTCATTTGCCCGAAAGCACGCTTATAATGCTCGTTTCCGCTTTTTTAACGCGTGAAAAAACGCTTGAACTGTATAATCTTGCCGTAAAAGAGAGGTATAGATTTTTCTCGTTCGGCGACGCGATGCTCATTGTAGGCAAGACGGACGAAGACAAAACAAAACCCGAATAAA
>CAZNKA010000141.1:0-2800 GCA_964573495.1 uncultured Acidiphilium sp.
CAAGCCAAAAAAGCGCGCGCAAGAATTTTAATTCGCTGCTCGCGGGGCTTAAGGCTAATATGGACGCCGTTTCGAAAAACGAAGACGAAAAGCGCGAAAACGACGAAAAGTGCAAGGTTTTCGACGAGTTCTGCACTAACAGCACTCATTTAGAAAGCAACTATAACACTATTCATATCGCGGCGGAAGAATTAAAAGCGGATATAGACGATAAGTTGTTTTTAATCTCTAAAAAACAGCCCGTCGATATCAAGCGTTTTTATAAAGACGTTTTAACCCGCATTAATGAAACGGTGCACCCC
Source organism: uncultured Acidiphilium sp. (assembly GCA_964573495.1). Taxonomy (GTDB): domain Bacteria; phylum Bacillota; class Clostridia; order Christensenellales; family Borkfalkiaceae; genus HGM11416. Next base: position 303 of record CAZNKA010000141.1, read on the forward strand.
GATATCGTGGTTTTAACGGACGAGGTTAACGCTAACTTAAGCGTTTTGTCGGCGGCGGTAAGCGAAAAGGGCGCTATTAAAGAACTTTCTTCCGAATGTGAAAAAGCCCTTAAAGCTCTTTCGGATATGCTCGAAAAAGCATCGGCGCGCCCCAAGCCCAACTATTTTACTTTGGGCTATTATATGCTCCGCAACCCCGAAGCAAATGTAGACGATATGCCTATCGAGGAATTAACGCAGATGACGCGCGAATATCTCGATAAAGAGTTTATGTTAGACTTTATCGCTCGCGGCGCAAACGCCTTAGAGCACGCGCGCGAAGTTTCGCTTGCCAAAAAGCAAGCGCTTTTAGCCGAAATAACCGCGGTTGTTTCGCTTTTGGATAGTTGCGGTAAGGAAGGCGCTCCCACGGAAGCGGAAGTTCGCTCCGCTTGCAAAAAGCTTTCAGACGGCGTTGTAAACGCCATAAACAAGCTCGAATTTATTAAAAACAGCACCGAATATACTTTCGGCAACGCGATAAAAGCCGCTCTCGATAAATATTACGCGGCAACTAAAAATAACCCCAAGGAAATCGCTCGTTTCGAAAAGCAGACCGCCAAGCGCGAAGCTTTAATAGCAAAGGGCAAAAACCCCGAATGGAAGGTCGTTCCCGCGGCTACGCTCGATTTAAATTCGCTTATCGAACAGGCTAAAAACGTTTTGGTTAACTTAAAAGCCGAATACGAACGTCAGCTTGCGGTTAAAGAATTCGATAAACAAACGCAAATGGTCGCCGTTATCGATTATCTTAAAGAACAAGCTTCGGCTTTCGTTTATAAGGTTACCCCCAAAATCGCCAAGGCTAAGGCGCTTAAACTTATGGAAGAGGTAGGTATTCCCGAACCCGCTATCAGATATAAGCAATATCCGTTCGAGTTTTCGGGCGGGATGCGTCAGCGTATCGTTATAGCCATCGCGCTCGCCGCTAACCCCGATATTCTTATCTGCGACGAACCCACTACCGCGCTCGACGTTACCATTCAGGCGCAGATTTTGGAACTTATCAATAAGTTAAAACGCGAACGTAACCTTTCGGTTATATTCATTACGCACGATTTGGGCGTCGTTGCCAATATGGCAGACCGAATCGCCGTTATGTACGCGGGCAAAATCGTCGAATACGGCACCGCGGACGATATTTTCTACGATCCGCGCCACCCCTATACTTGGGCGCTGCTCTCTTCGATGCCCGACCTCGATACCGACGAAAAACTCGACGCTATACCCGGCACTCCGCCTAACATGATTTATCCGCCTAAGGGCGACGCTTTCGCCGCGCGTAATAAATACGCGATGGAAATCGACTTCGAAATGCAGCCCCCTATGTTCGAAATTTCGGACTCGCATAAAGCCGCTACTTGGCTGCTTCACCCCAACGCGCCTAAGGTCGCTCCGCCTAAACAGGTTACCGACCGCATCGCGCGCATGAAAAATTTGTCTGCAGGAGATAATCGATTATGAAAAGAAATTTCGATAACGCCGAAGTGCTTTTAAAGGTTGAAAATCTCTGCCAATATTTTAAAATGGGCAAGGGCGAGCTTAAAGCCGTTAATAACGTTAATTTCGATATCAAACGCGGCGAAGTTTTCGGGCTCGTCGGCGAGTCCGGTTGCGGCAAAACCACCACCGGGCGCACGATCATCAAGCTTTATAACGCCACAAGCGGTAACGTTTATTTTAAGGGCGAACGTATCGTCGCGGGAACTCGCTCTTATAAGGAAGAAATCTTTAATAAGAAAAAAGAGCTTAAGGCTGCAGTTTCTGCCCTTAAAGACGAATATTCCGCGAAAATCGCCGATTTGGTAGCTTCCGAAGAAGACGCCGTCGATAAAAAGGCTGCTTTAAACGCCGAACTTAAAGGTAAAATCGCAGAGCTTCAGAACGAAGCCGCCGATTTTATCGCCGTTCGCCGCGAACAAATCCGTAGCGCCAATAACGACGATAAAAACTGCGATAAAAAGTTCGCCGCAGAAGCCGTCGCTAAGGTTACCGCGGAATACGATGAAAAATTGAGCAAGTTGGTCGCGTCGGGCGCCGGCGAAGAACAAATCGCCGCGCTCAAAAAAGAACGCGCCGAAAAAATTAAACGCGCTAAAAAAAGCAAGCTCGTTACGCAAATTCAGATGATTTATCAAGACCCGATCGCCTCGCTCGATCCGCGTATGACCGTTCGCGAAATTATTTCGGAAGGTTTAGTCATTCAGGGCGTTCGCAATAAGGAAGAAATCGACGAAAAAGTGTATCGTATGTTAGAACTCGTAGGGCTTGTTCGCGAACACGCGGGCAGATATCCGCACGAATTCTCCGGCGGGCAACGTCAGCGTATCGGTATCGCGCGTTCGGTTATTATGAATCCCGAACTCATTATCGCCGACGAACCCGTTTCCGCGCTCGACGTTTCCATTCAGGCGCAGGTTATTAACCTCTTGAACGAGCTTCGCGAAAAAATGGGGCTT
>CAZNKA010000142.1:0-2792 GCA_964573495.1 uncultured Acidiphilium sp.
CGCTTTTAAAAATTCTTTGCGAAATGGGGCATGGCGACGAAATAGTAATAGCGGACGCGAACTTCCCCGCGGAGACCTTCGGCTCGCGCGTTATTCGCGCGGACGGAATAAGCGGCGCGGACATGCTGGAAGCCGTTCTTTCCGTTTTGCCGCTCGATACTTATTCCGATCCGAACTTCATACTTATGAAGCTTATGGCGTGCGACGAAGGCAAAATCAACCCCGTCATTTGGGAAGATTACAAAAAAATCGCTTGCGCCGCCGACGATAACGTACGCGCGGGTAATATAGACCGCTTTGAATTTTACGAACGCGCAAAACGCGCCTATTGCGTAATAGCTACGGGCGAAGAAGCGGTTTACGCAAATATCATACTCAAAAAAGGCGTGATAAAGTAAGAAACTTGCAACAAGCGAAAAAGTTCGGCAAAAAAAATCGCGAAAAAAATAAAAACGAGCAAAAACGCTTGCAAAAACGCTTGCAAAAGCTGTAAAATATAATCATAAACGAAAGCCGACCTAAGGGGGCGGCAAAAGGAGTTAAAAATGGCAAAATCAAGACTTATAGGCGATTATCCCGTAATCGGAATAAGGCCGACCATCGACGGCAGACGCGGCAAAATCAAAGTACGCGAAAGTTTGGAAGACCAAACCATGAATATGGCGCGTTCGGCGGCTAAACTTATAGAGGACAACGTTTTTTATTCTAACGGCGAACACGTAAAAGTTATCATAGCGGATACCACTATCGGCAGAGTTGCCGAAGCCGCGGCTTGCGCCGATAAATTTAAAAAGGCGGGCGTAGATATTACTTTGACCGTTACGCCTTGTTGGTGCTACGGCGCCGAAACCATGGATATGGATCCGATGACCATTAAAGCCGTTTGGGGCTTTAACGGAACCGAACGCCCGGGTGCCGTTTATCTCGCTTCGGTTTTGGCTACTCACGCTCAAAAGGGCTTACCCGCATTCGGAATTTACGGGCACGAAGTTCAAGAAGCTGACGATACCGCTATTCCTTCCGACGTACAAGAAAAAATACTTCGCTTTGCTCGCGCCGCGGTCGCAGCCGCAACCATGCGCGGAAAATCGTATTTGCAAATCGGTTCGGTTACGATGGGCATAGGCGGTTCCATAATAAGCCCCGAATTTTTTGAAGAATATCTCGGAATGCGCGTAGAAAGCGTAGACGAAGTTGAAATAATTCGCCGTATGGATAAGGGTATTTACGACGAAAAAGAATATCAAAAAGCTTTGGCTTGGGTTAAGGCTAAATGCCGCGCCGATTTCGATAAAAACCCCGAAAATATGCAAAAGAGCGCGGAACAAAAGCAAAAAGATTGGGAATTCACCGCCAAAATGGCTTGCATTATAAAAGACCTTTATAACGGCAACAAAAATCTTCCCGAAGGTTGCGAAGAAGAAGCCGTAGGTCATAACGCGATTGCGGGCGGTTTCCAAGGTCAACGTCAATGGACGGATTTCTATCCTAACTGCGACTTCCCCGAAAGTATTTTAAACTCGTCGTTCGATTGGAGCGGCGCGCGCGAACCTTACATTTTGGCTACCGAAAACGATACTTTAAACGGCGTAAGCATGCTCTTTATGAAACTTTTAACGGGCAGAGCGCAAATGTTTGCCGACGTTCGTACATATTGGTCGGGCGATTCCGTCAAGCGCGTTACCGGATATGATTTGGAAGGGCACGCAAAAGAGGCTGACGGCTTCATTCACCTTATCAACTCCGGCGCGTGCTGCGTAGACGCTTGCGGCGAAGTTAAAGACGAAAACGGCAACGCTACCATGAAACAATGGTGGAACGTTACCGATAAAGATATCGATACGATGATGAACGCCACCACTTGGCCGTATGCGGACTTAGGTTATTTCCGCGGCGGCGGATATTCGAGCCGTTTCGTAACCCGCGCGGAAATGCCCGCCACTATGATAAGGCTCAATTTGATTAAAGGCTTAGGCCCCGTGCTTCAAATCGTCGAAGGTTGGACGGTTAAGCTGCCCGACGAGGTTACCGATAAACTTTGGAAGCGTACGGACTACACTTGGCCCTGCACGTGGTTTACTCCGCGCGTTACCGGCGAAGGCGCGTTTAAATCCGCTTACGACGTTATGAACAACTGGGGCGCAAATCACGGCGCTATATCTTACGGACATATCGGAGCCGACCTTATAACGCTTTGCTCTATTTTGCGTATTCCCGTATGCATGCATAACGTTGCCGAAGGCGATATTTATCGCCCCGCGGCTTGGAACGCTTTCGGAATGGATAAAGAAGGGCAAGATTATCGCGCTTGCGCGGCTTACGGTCCGATGTATAAAAACATTAGATAATAAAATAGACTACACAATTCATAATCATCTCTTTTTAAAAAAACGAACGAGCCGAAAAAACTTTCGGTTCGTTCGTTTTTTGTTATAAGAAAACCACGCGATAGTCGCATGCTTACAGAAAAAAAGAACTGTTTTAAGGTATTTGCGCTAAAAAAACGACTTATGTGCCGGCTTTACCGAAAAACACAAGAGGCAACGGTAAGAGATAAAAGACATAAGAAAAAGGCTACGGAGAAAAGCCGTAGCCGAAGGGGCTAATCGTTAAGCAAGAATTTTATGATATTAAAATGTTTGATTCCGTTGCGTGAAAAATCGGGGAGGTCTCCCGAAATGACGTACTTCGGATAATTATCTTTGATTTTTTCAAGGTTTCCGAATTCTCGATCAACGGTTTCCTGTGAAGCGAGTAAATAGCAGACTTGAACGTACAAAATATCAGAGCCT
>CAZNKA010000143.1:0-2777 GCA_964573495.1 uncultured Acidiphilium sp.
TTCTTTTACGCAAGTAGCCACTTGTATCGTAATCCATTCGTCGAACTCGTGAGAGCATTGGTACGGCTCGACGATAGAGCTATCCGAACCACTCGTGCCGCTTGAACCGTTCGTGCCGTTTTCTCCGCTTTCACAGCCTGAAAACACACAAAGAGCCAGGGCTAAGCTTAAGCAGAGCATGATTAAAAGTGTTTTCTTTTTCATTTTCTTTCTCCTTAAAAATTTAATAAAAAAGCGCGACAACAAACGATGCCGCGCATGTAAAAATGTACGGTTTTCGTTTGCCGTCACGCAAACATAAAACAGTTTTAGAAAAAAAGATTTTTATATATAACGAAAAGAGTACACCTTTACCGAAAAGTATACTTTCTTTCTAAAGCTATTTAGTTTACGTGACGATAACATTTTATCACGGAACCGATTTAATAGCAAATAAAAATAACCGCTCGCTTGTTTTTTTGCCGAAATTTTTCGCGCTTTTACGCTAAACATAATATAATTTACCGCAAATCACTTCGGCAAAATACCGCAAATCACTTCGCCGCGCTTGACAAAACGGTAATTTCTGCATTTTGGCAAAATAATACACAACGCCAAAAAGCTCCGCCGTTTTTTGGGCGGAGCTTTTTATTATTATTTTACGTTTTATGTTTTTTGTTTTTTTAGCAGCTCACTCTTTAACGATTAAAACGACCTTACCCACGTTTTCGCCGCGGTATAAAACTTGCTGAGCGGCATCTGCCATACTAAGCGGAAAAGTTTTATAAATACGGACTTTGATTTCGCCGCTTTCGAACTTACCCCAAGTTTTTTTGACGAGTTCGTTTAAAAGCTCGCCTTTTTGCTCGGGCGTTTTGCTGCGAAGAGTACTTCCGATAATGCTAATATTTTTAACGTAAATATTTTTAAAATCGACGGGCGAAACGTCGCCGGCAAGCGTAGCTATCTGAATCCAACGGCAACCGCGGGCAACGTAAGGCAAACATCTGCCCAAAGCTTCGCCGCCCAAACAATCTATCGCGATATTTACTGGGTGACCGCTAAGTTCTTCGTCTTTTAAAACAGCAGCAATATCTTCTTTCGTGGTATCGACGACGCGATCGGCGTTAAGATACGCCACTTCTTTAACTTTTTCATCGCCCAAAACGGTAGTGATAACGCGCAGTCCGAACGCCTTAGCCATAGGAATAACCGCACTGGCAAGCCCGCTGGCACCCGCGTTCATTAACAGCGTTTCGCCTTTTTTAGCGTTACCGACGTGAAAAAGATTAAGATACGCAGTCATGTAAACTTCGGGAATAGCCGCCGCTTCGGTAAACGAAAGCCCTTCGGGCATAGGCATAACCATTTTTGCGGGAGCGGCAACGTATTCGGCGTAACCGCCGCCACCCAAAAGCGCGCAAACTTTATCGCCCTTTTTAAAGCGCGAAACGCCTTCGCTTACTTCGGCAACTACCCCGGCAACTTCTAACCCGGGATATTCGGGGCACCCCGGCGGAGGCGGATAACTGCCCTCCCTTTGCAATAAATCCGCGCGGTTTAACGCCGCGGCGTGAACTTCTATCAGCACCTCGCCGCTTTTTAACGCGGGATTAGGTACGTCTGTATAATTTAAACTTTGATCTCGTTTATCGATAACTATAGCTTTCAATCTTTATAACTCCTAAAAACGTAGTCTTTACAATCTTTTAATACTTTTTCTACGTTTTCTCGCCCGAAAGCGCGATCGTTAAGCCACGGCTCGTAGGCGTGAGAAAACAGTAAATTTTTAATGCTTTTGTTTTTTTCGATTTTTTCTATGCTTTTTAAATAGCCTTCTTTGCTTTGCAAGCTGCACGGATAACGACCTACGCCGTAGCCTTGCAAGCCGTCGCCCGAAATCAGCGTTCCGCTATCAAAGCAAAACACGCCGATAAAATCTTTCGTGTGCCCGGGCAAAGGATATATTTCCAACCCGTTAACGATTTGTTCTCTTTTAATAACTTTCACGCTCGGCAGCTTTTGCAGAACGCGGCTTAATCCGCCCGAATGGTCGCCGTGGTCGTGCGTTATTATCACTCGGGTTATATCCGAAAAACTTACCCCCAGCGCGCCTAGCGCGGGCTCGATTACGTCATCGACGTCGGCGGCGGTAGTCGCGCAATCGACAAGCGAATTTTCTTCGCCCGACCGCACTAAAAATACCGACGTATATAAATCTTCGAACGGAACTTTAAGCCTATAAATTACGCTTAAATCTCCGCCCTCTTCTTTTATAAATTCGTTTTTCGCCGTCATATTTTAAGCCCTTGCTTGATTTTTAAAACGTTTTTAAGCAACGGCGGACCGGCATAAGTAAACTCGTCGTATTCGCAAAAACAAAGCCACATGCACACGCCTAAAGCGGGACCTATGGTTCTGTGTAAATAGCTATGCTCGCCCGCGGACAAAAACAAAAACGGAACTTTAAGCTCGCTTTTCAGCAAACTGCAAATGCGCAAATTTTCAAGCTCTTGCGCTTCGTTTTCGGCGCCCGTAACGATTTTTACCATATCGGCGCCGCGGCTTTCTTGCGCTTTGGCTATTTGCAAAACGCGCTCTGCGCTTCTGAATGAATATACGTGCGAAGACATTAAAACCTCGCCCCCGCGCTTATGAACTTCGTCGATAAACTCAATTTGCTTTTTTATAGCGGCGGCGGCGGTAGTCAATTCTTCGGGCGAAGGGCAAAAAGTATCGCCCGGCAAATCGATAAGAGTTGCCCCGCAAGACAAAGCGAACAGCAACTCGTCCGTCAA
>CAZNKA010000144.1:0-2736 GCA_964573495.1 uncultured Acidiphilium sp.
AAAATTGCCGCTTAACGCGCGGAGCGAAAACGAAGTTCCGCCCACGTAAACGGCATCCGCCCCGAAGTGTAGCGCGGTTTTTAGCTTTTCGAAATTACCCGCGGGCGCGAGCAGTTCAAAATTTTTCATTATAATCCTCTTTAGAAAAAACGATAGTCGAAAACGAAGGTTTCGCATCGAAATCGGCTTTCGTTTACTTTTTTACGGCTATCAGAACGCCGTCGCCTACGTCTAGAACGCTTGCGTCGAATTCTTCGCCCAAACAAAGCTCGTCGATAAACGCGCGCATGTTGCGAACTATAGTCATATCGCGATGCGGGGGCTTTTCCGCTTCTATAAGCCCGCGGAACAAAACGTTATCCGCAAACAACACGCCTCCGCTCGGCAAAAGCCGCTTGATCTCGGGAAGATAATCGTAATATCTGGCTTTAGCCCCGTCCAGAAAAATAAAATCGTAAGGTCCTTGCAAAAACCTTATAACGTCGCCCGCGTCGCCGAGTATCGCGCGGACGCGCCCGTTTAAACCGAAGTTTTTAAAATTTTCGCGCGCGGCAAAATGCGAAGTTTCGTCCGCTTCGATAGTGGTAAGTTCCGCGTTTAAAGCGGCGTTTAAAATACAAATTCCGCTCATACCCGTAGCCGTGCCTATTTCCAACACTTTGCGCGGATTATTCGCGCGTAAAAGCGTTATAAGCAGATTTAAGCTTTCGTCGAGTATCGTGGGTATGCCGTTTTTCTTATATTCGACGCGCATATTTTTTATTCTTCGGTCTATTTTAGGCTGCGCCTTAGACTTAGTATACTCGCTCATAAAACGCGTTAAATTTCGGTTATAACCGGCAAAATTATGGGGTTGTGTTTAGTCTTTTTAAATATATAATTTTTCAGACTTCTGCGTATTTGATGCCTGAACACGGGGTTATCGCCTATTTTAATATCGAAATCCGCAATGGTTTTTAAAATAATGTTTTTGCAGTCCAGCGTTTGCGCCTCGGTTAAGGCAACGCCCTTGCAAATAAGCGAAGGCTCTTGAATAGGCACGCCGCTTTCGGCGGAAACGCAGCACACCGCTACTATAACGCCGTCTTCAGCCAAATGCACGCGGTCGCGCACGGTGGAAGTAGCGTCTTCGTCGATATTAAGCCCGTCGATAAGCCTGCTGCCCGCGGGGAAGCTTTCGCCGCGTCGCATAGACTTAGGCGTAAGCTCGACGGTATCGCCTATTTCGCATATGAGCATATTGCATTCTTTCATTCCCATGTCGGCGGCGAGCATGCAGTGCTTTTTTAAATGCCTGTATTCGCCGTGAACCGGTATGAAAAATTTAGGCTTAACCAGCGAGTGAAGCATTTTTAATTCTTCTTGGCAAGCGTGCCCCGAAACGTGAATGTTGTTGAGCGATTCGTAAACGACTTCGGCGCCCTTTCTGTATAAGTTGTTTATTACGTTATATATGCTTTTTTCGTTGCCCGGAATGGGGCTTGCCGAAATTATTATAGTATCGTTATCGCCTATTTTTACCTGCGGGAAATTATCCGAAGCCATACGCGTAAGCGCGCTCATAGGTTCGCCTTGGCTGCCCGTGCAAACGATTACCAAATCTTTATCTTGAATGTTTTTGATTTTGTCTATGTCGACCAAAACGCCTTCGGGAATATTCATTTCCCCTATTTTTGCGGCGGCTTCGGTGACGTTTATCATGCTTCTGCCCGAAAGCGCGACTTTGCGCTTGTGTTTAGCCGCAAGCTTGATTATTTGCTGTATGCGATATACGTTCGAGGCAAAAGCGGCTATTATAAGGCGACGACGCGAGTTTTCCGCAAAAAGTTTATCAAGCGTCTCGCAAACGACTTGTTCGCTCATCGAATATCCGCGGCGTTCTACGTTAGTGGATTCGCAAAGCAATAAAAGCACGCCCTTTTTTCCTATTTCGGAAAAGCGGGTTATATCCATAATGTCGCCGTGAATCGGGGTTAAATCTATTTTAAAGTCGCCCGAATGAACAACCATACCCGCAGGCGTGTTTATAGCCAAAGCGCACGCGCCGGGTATAGAATGGTTTACGTGAATAAATTCGACGGTAAAACACCCCAAATTAAATTTGCTGGAGGGTTTTGCACAACACAGTTTTACGTTTTTAACGCCCGCTTCGCGTATTTTATGATCCGCCAAAGCAAGCGAAAGTTTTGTTCCGTATACCGGAACGTTGTAATCTCTTAAAAAGTAAGGCAATCCGCCTATGTGGTCTTCATGCCCGTGAGTTATAAGCACGCCTCTTATTTTATCCTTGTTGGCTGCGAGATACGAAGTGTCCGGAATAACCAAGTCTATCCCGGGCATGTCGCTGGACGGAAAGGTAAGCCCGCAATCGACGATAACTATATCGTTACCGTATTCGAGCGCGGTCATATTTTTACCTATTTCGCCCACCCCGCCGAAAAAGCGCACTTTAAGGGTTTTGTTTTGTTTTTTCATTACTACTCCGTTTGAGTTTCGAGTTTTAATTATTTTTTCGTCTTTTGAAACGACTGTTTTTTATTCTTTAGTCTTTTCGGGTTTTTTCGCGAGCAAAAACTTTTTGCCTTAGCGAAAACAAAATTTTAGCCCTCGTATTCGCTTAAGCTTGCCAAAAGTTTTTGTTTGATTTGCAAGTTTTTATCGAGTTTTTCGCGCTCGCCGTCCACTACCGCCTTAGGCGCTTTAGCCGCGAACCCGGGGTTGTTTAATCTGTTTTGC
>CAZNKA010000145.1:0-2734 GCA_964573495.1 uncultured Acidiphilium sp.
CCAAATATTTTTCGCCCGAAAAAAGGGCAACGGCAATCGTAGGCAAAAACGTTACGGCGTTAAAATAAAACTCGTTTAAGATAAATCGTCGGCAGTAAAAAAGCCGACTTTTTGTTTAAAAAAATTTATAAAAAATTTTTATTTATTCGTGCTAAATCGTTGCAATTGTTTGACGTTTATGGTATACTTTACTATGTAATATTAAACACATTCAAGAGTAAATACGGGGACAAAGGCATTGCATAAAATCAAGCAGCCCCATCATCAGCCAGCCGAAGGCTGACAGCTTCTCCCCGAGGCGAAGCCTTTCTTTCATTGCTCGCGTATTATACTCCGCGGCGAGATCCCGCCGTTTTTAACAAAACGGCGCTGCTAAAGCAGTTCGGCGCGCTCGTAAACTCGCTTGCTCAGGATGACCTCCGCGATTGCGCGAAAAAATTAAAAAAACTGCTTTTTCTTACGCAAAAGCAGGAGCGACGCTGACGCGCCGCTCCTGCTTTTTCTTACGCAAAAGCAGGAGCGACGCTGACGCGCCGCTCCTTAAACAAGTACATATAAAAAATTGATTAAAAGGAATAAAAAAACTCAAAGGAGCTTTTTAAAAATGAAACACAAACTAACCGCGATTTTATTCGCAACCTTAATCTGCACTCTTTGCGTATTCGGGTTTACCGCTTGCGAAAAGTGCGAACACGAATTCGGCGAATGGACCGTAATAACCGCGCCTACATGCACGCAAAAAGGCAAGCAGTCGCACACTTGCACCAAGTGCGGCAGAACCAAAAAAGAAAGCATAGCCGCGCTCGGGCACGATATGCAAGCCGTAAGCGCGAAAGCAGCTACTTGCGAAGTCGACGGGTGGGAAGCTTACGAGCAATGCTCGCGCTGCGACCATAACACTAAGCAAGTTATCGACGCGCTCGGGCACGAATTTTCTCAAAACTGGACGACTGACGAAAACAAGCATTGGCTCGTATGCACGCGCGAAGGCTGCGAAGCCAAGTCGAACGAAGGCGAACATAGCGAAGCAGTTCATAATTGCTATGTTTGCGGATTAAAAACGAGCGAACACGAATTTTCTCAAGAGTGGACGCTCAACGGAAATAAACATTGGCATGCTTGCACGCATGAAGGATGTGCGGTTAAATCCGAAGAAGCCGCGCACGTTTACGGCGAAGTAACTTACTCTTGGACGGACGATTTTTCGGCTTGTACGGCAAGCGGCACTTGCAATCAATGCGAGGGATACGTCAGCGAAACGGCAGACAGCACGCTTTCGGATTATACGTACTCGGTTTCGTTTACGAAAGGATTTTCTTCGCAAACGTATGATTTGACCGACTTAACAAATATGACTGCTGCGCAACAAGAAAATGCGCTAGGCATCATTTTTGCAAATAAACCTACCAAGCTTACACTGACTTTGCCGGAGGATTTTAATTCGTTTAGTCTTATAAACGATCCTATCAAGCTTTATGGCGAAGATAATTATATCGATTTGACCTTGAAGGGCGTAAAAAAAATTCCCACGCAAGCGTTTTCTTGGAACGGTAATCTTGCGTCGATAACAATTTCTAAAAGCGTAACGAGTATAGAGACCGCCGCATTTTATCGCTGTTTTATGTTGGATGCCGTATATTACGAAGGCGAGCTTTCGGATTGGCTGAAAATTAACGTAAATAGCGGTTATCTTTCGGGTTCTACCGCAAACTTGTTTATCGACGGCACGCTTGTGAAAAATATAGAAATTCCGGACGGTATAACCGAAATCGGCAGTCATTTTTCCGGTTGCACTACGCTTGAGAGCGTTACTATCGGTAAAGACGTAACGACTATCGGTAATTCCGCTTTTGCCGGTTGCACTTCGCTTGATACTTTAGTTATTCCTAGTAGCGTAACTTCTATCGGAAAAGGGGCTTTTTCAGGATGCTCGGCATTAAAAAGCATAACTCTCTCCTCCTCTTTAACGACTATCGGTAATTCCGCTTTTGTCGGTTGCACTTCGCTTGATACTTTAGTTATTCCTGACAGTGTAACGTCTATCGGTGAAGAGGCTTTTTATAAATGCTCGGCATTAAAAAGCATAACCCTCTCCGCGTCTTTAACGACTATCGAAAAATTCGCTTTTTATGATTGCACTTCGCTTGATAATTTAGTTATTCCTAGTAGTGTAACGGCTATCGTCGAGGACGCGTTTTGGGGATGTTCCGCCCTTAAATCTGTAACTTTCGGCGAAAATTCCAAGCTCGAAAGCATTGGCAAATATGCGTTCCGTGATTGCGTCATCGAAAGTTTTGCTATCCCCGATAGCGTGAAGTCGATTAATGAACACGCATTCTATCAATGTAAAAAACTTCATACCTTAACTTTCGGCGAAAATTCCAAGCTCGAAAGCATCGGTGAGCAAGCATTCGATGGTTGTACAGCTCTTACCGAAGTAATAATCCCCGCAAGCGTGCAATCTATCGGGAAGAGGGCGTTTGTAAGATGTTCTTCGCTTAAAACCGTAACATTTGCAGATAACTGCGCCGTTACGAGCCTTTCGAGTGTGTTTCAGAATTGTGCGGTGCTCGAAAGCGTAAATTTCGGCAAAAACAGCGCTATAACTTCTATAAGCGGTTGGTCGTTTTCAAACTGCTATGCGTTAAAAAGTTTAACTCTTCCAGCAAGCGTAAATAGTATCGGCATGTATGCGTTTCAATCTTGTAAAGCACTTACAGACCTTACTTTCGAA
>CAZNKA010000146.1:0-2728 GCA_964573495.1 uncultured Acidiphilium sp.
CAACTGACTCTTAATCAGTGGGTCCGGGGTTCGAGTCCCCGAAGGCGCACCAAAGAGTTCGGGATTGCTCGTCCTGAGCTTTTTATTTTGCCCTTTAAGTTCGGTTTTTTGCCGAACTTTTTTCATTAATTCTTTTATGCTTTAATTACTAAAAACAAAAAAGCCCGCCTATAGGTCGATTAACGGCACTTTCGCCCGCATACGTTTAAACTATATCGAAAACAACTAATGCCGTGTTCCGACCATATACCCCTCCACTCTTTTACGTAAAAAACGCAAAAAAAAGAACCGCATTACACAAGCGATTCGTTTTTTGGTTTGCCTTTTTATTTTTTTATAAATTTTTCTTTTTACTTTCGTTATAGGCGGCAAAAAGTTCTTCGGCATTTTGCTTAACTTCCGCGGCACTCGCATAATTAGCGGTGCTCACTTCGTAATTAAAAATGCCGTCGTAGCCTATTTGTTCGAGCGCGCCTATAAAAGCGTTCCAATCGATTTTACCCTTTTTAGGCAAAACGTGCCGTTCGTCGATAAAATCGTAGTCTGAAATATGCGTCGTTTTTATAGCCTTGCCCAAAACCGAAACGGCGTTTTGCGGCGTTTCTTGCAAAAAATGATTGCAGTCTAAACAAATATCGATATTTTCGCAATCGTTATAAAAATCGAGCGTTTCGGCGGAAGTATTTAACAAGCAAGTGCGCGGCAACGTTTCTACGCATAAAAGCGCGTTGGTATAGGCGCGAAGCTCTTTCATCGACTTTTTAAGCTGCTCTATTTTAGCCACCCTATCTAAGTCGGCAACGGGTTCTATGCTTCCGTGCATTATATAGCAATGCGGATTGTAAGGGTTAATCAGCTCGAACATCTCTTTAGTCAAAGCTACCGCACTTTTTCGATTCTCTTCGTTCAAGTCGGAATAATCCCATGCCGGACCGAAAGAAATATGCACGCCGTTAAAATAAAGCGGACTTTGTTTAACGCGTTCTAACGCGGCGGGCAAACTTTTATAAAGCTCTATCTCGTTTTTTCTGTCGAAACAATGAACGGTAAGGTCTAAATCGAACGCGTCGATTCCCGCTTGCTCGGTTTGAGCAAGTTCTTTATAAAAGTCGTCTCTTAAAACAACGCTTCTTCCTATTTTCAACTTATACATTTACGTTTTCCTCCGCGAAATAGCCGATAACGGGCTTATAGGCGGACTTTTTAATTTTTTAGCACAAACGCCGCAACCCTATTTTTGGCTAAATGACATTATTATTTTAACACAAGGCGGCGCAACATGCAACAAAAAATCATATTTTAAATATCTTTATTTATTCGATTTTTTTCTGTTATGTTCTTTGCAGAGCATTTGACAGTTGTCCGCGTTGTTTTTGCCGCCTTCGCACAAAGGAATAATATGGTCGGATTACGTTTTCTTCCCGCGCGATTTTATAGTTCTTCTAAAATGTTATCATTTAATAAAAAATCAAATACATTAATTTTTTTGTATCCGTTTTTTAAGTTTATAAACGGGTCGTCATCCATCGTGACGACAATTTTTTTATACCCGTCGTCCAATCCGTAAAACGATGAAACCTCTTGTTCTCGCTTATCGGGATCGATTAACGTATAAGCTACTTGAATATAATACGAGTTTTTATTGTCACGCGCAACGAAATCTATTTCTTTCGTATTATTTTTGCCTATATCTACGATATAGCCGCGCCGAATTAAATCAAGATAGATAATATTTTCAAGTGAATGGGTAATTTCGATTTGTCTATAATTCAATTCGCTATTACGTATTCCCAAATCACAAATATAATATTTATTAAGGGTTTTTAAATACTGTTTGCCCTTAATATCGTATCTTTGAGCACGATAGAACAAATACGCATCGCACACAAAGTTTAAATAACCACCTATTGTATCATGCGTAACCTTTCCGTATCCGTTACTTTTTAGCGTATCGGCAATTTTATTCGCGCTGACGTAAGATCCTATATTGGAACAAAGAAAATCAATCACGGCATTAAACAAATCTTCTTGCCTTATTCCATGTCGATCGATAATATCCTTACCGACAACCGTATCGCAAATCATTTTTAAATATTCTGCTTTATTTTTATTATCGCTTTCGGATAAAAGATACGGGAGACCGCCATACATTAAATAATCGTTAAAACATTGTCTTTTATCGCCGCCGTAGTATTCGTAATACTCTGCAAACGACAGCGGATATACCTTGATTTCAATACTGCGCCCGCGCATTTTTGTATTGATATCCTTAGATAATAATTTTGAATTAGATCCCGTGATATATACATCGCAGTTATAATCCACCCGCAACCCGTTTACAATATCTTCAAAATTATCGACAAATTGTATTTCATCGATAAAAACGTAATAGCGTTCATCATCTGTTATTTGATTGATAATAGTTTCATAAAGAGCATCGCCGTCTCGCAGACTTATGTTTTTTTTCGTTTCGAGATTTATCTTTATAATGTGGCTTTTATCTATGCCCATAGAAAGCAAATAATCGTAATAAATATTGAATAACAACACCGATTTTCCGCAGCGGCGTATGCCTGTAATAACTTTTACAACGTCTTTATCTTTTTGGCTAATAAGCTTATCGAGGTATTTTTGCCGTTTAACGTACATTTTTCACCTTCATAAATATTTTCACTTTGCGATAATAGTATACTCGCAAAAAATCGTTTTGTCAATAGTTTTGCGAGTA
>CAZNKA010000147.1:0-2722 GCA_964573495.1 uncultured Acidiphilium sp.
CCTAGGGGAAATGTCGGCAAAGCCGACAAAAGGGTGCCGCCGCGGCAGGCGGCTGTCAACGAAGTTGACTGAGGGGTACAAAAAATCAAGCGTATCAATCCTTCAGTCGCGTCCGCTCGGCGATTTTTTATTTTTCGCTTGTCAATTCGTTGACAAAACCATGGCATCGGTGTATAATTCAATTGCTACTAAAAAAGTAGCAATTCAAACGCGCGCAAACGTCTAAAGATTTAGCGCGAATTATCGGCGAAAGGGGCAAACTGATATGAAAATTTCATCTAAAGCGCATTACGGTTTGCAAGCCGCGTATATTCTAGCCGAAAGCGCGGGCGAAAGTTATTCCGCAAGCGAGCTTGGCAAAAAAATCGGCGTTTCGTCTAAATATCTCGAAAGAATTATGCGCGCTTTATGCTCGGCGGGGGCTGTTAAAGCCGCGCGCGGGGCGAAGGGCGGCTATTGCTTAAGCGATAAACCCGACAATATCAGCGTTGGCGTTATCGTCCGCGCTTTGGAAGACGACCTTGAAATTATAGGTTGCGTAAAAAGCGGCTCGTGCGGAAAATGCGCGTCTAGCGCTGTTTGGAAAAAACTTTATCTCGGCATTAACGACTTGCTTGACGGAATATCGCTCGCAGACATGCTCGAAAGCGAATCCGCGTCGCATTCTATAAACGAAAAAACCGAAAACTCGGCTATGGATAAAAAAATCGAAAGAGCGCCTCGTGATTGCTTTAGTTGCTCCGAATGCGGCGGAAAATGCGGCGCGGAGTGCTCGAATAAAAATAACTGTTAGCCTTTAGGCTAAGGGAGTATATAAATGGGAAAACCCGATCACGTGATTTATTTGGATCACGCCGCCACTACGTGCGTAGATAAAAGAGTAGTGGAAAAAATGTTGCCGTATTATTTAAACGATTACGGTAACGCGAACAGTCAACATTTTTACGGGCGCGAAGCGCAAAAAGCCGTCGATTGCGCGCGCGACCAAATAGCCGCTATTATCGGCGCGCAGCCGAGCGAAATTTATTTCACTTCCGGCGGAACGGAAGCGGATAACTGGGCTGTGAAGGGAATAGCCCGCGCCAACGCGAATAAAGGCAAGCATGTAATTATGTCTGCAATAGAGCACGCCGCGATGCTCGCTTCGGGTAAGCAGCTCGAAAAAGAAGGGTTCGACGTAAGCTATATCGGCGTCGACGAAAAAGGTTTTATTCGCCTAGACGAGCTTAAAGCCGCTATTCGCCCCGATACCGTGCTTATTTGCTGTATGTACGCCAATAACGAAATAGGCACTATCGAGCCTATCGAAGAAATCGTAAAAATCGCGAAAGAGCGCAATATTTTAACCTTTACGGACGCCGTTCAGGCTATGCCGTGCATAGATATAAACGTTAAAAATTTGGGCGTCGATTTAATGTCTTTTTCATCGCATAAGTTTAACGGACCTAAGGGCGTGGGCGTTTTGTACGTGCGTAACGGTGTAAAAATCGCGAATTTATTAGCCGGCGGCGAGCAAGAACGCACCAAGCGCGGAGGCACTACAAACGTTCCGGGCGTGGTCGGTATGGCGGAAGCGTTAAGGCTTAATCGTTTAACGTTGCAAAAGGACAACGAATACGTAAAAGGCTTGCGCGATTTGTTCGTTTCGCGCGTGGAAAAAGAAATTCCTTTTTCGCGCTATAACGGCGATAGAACAAACAGAGTTCCTTCGAACGCTGATTTTTCGTTTGAGTTTATAGAAGGCGAATCTATATTGTTTTCGTTGGATTTGGCGGGGATAGCCGTTTCTTCGGGGTCTGCTTGTTCGTCCGGCTCGTTAGAGCCTTCGCACGTTTTGCTTGCAATCGGCGTTCCCGTAGAGCTTGCTCACGGCTCGATAAGGTTTTCGTTCGGAAAAGAAAACACAGTCGACGAAGTTAATTACGTCGTGGATAAGCTTAAAGAAACGGTCGAAAAGCTTAGAAAAATGTCGCCGTTGTATAAAATCGAAAGTAAAACGACGTCCGTTTAAACGAGCGGCTTGAATAAAAAAGTCGGGCTATAAGCCCGTTATCGCGCATTTCGCGTTAAAACGAAAAAAAATCAAAAAACAACAATCAACAAATCGGAGAAAAATAAACGATGTATAACGAAAAAGTTATGGAAACTTTCCAAAATCCCAAAAACGTAGGCGAAATCGAAAACTACGACGGCATAGGAACCGTCGGCAACGCGACTTGCGGCGATATAATGCAGATAACCATTAAGGTCGAAAACGGAATAATCGTAGACGCGAAGTTTAAAACTTTCGGTTGTGCAGCCGCGGTCGCAACGAGTTCCACCGCTACCGAAATGATTAAGGGAATGACCTTAGACGAAGCTTTAACGGTTACGAATAAGCGCGTGATAGAATATTTGGGCGGATTGCCCGCGCAAAAAATCCACTGCTCGGTTTTGGCTGAAGAAGCTATTAAAAACGCGATAGACGACTATCGCTCCAAACACCCCGAAGCTTAATTTTGTCGCTTTCGTTTTTGCAAGAAATATTGCAAAAGTACCGCTATAGGTCGATTAACGGCACTTCTGTGTTGAACGATTAAGCATATTAATAATCCAACAGACAATCCCTCAGGCGCGTCCGCGCCAGCTCCCTTTACACA
This sequence comes from uncultured Acidiphilium sp., assembly GCA_964573495.1. Classification (GTDB taxonomy): domain Bacteria; phylum Bacillota; class Clostridia; order Christensenellales; family Borkfalkiaceae; genus HGM11416. Next base: position 2,640 of record CAZNKA010000147.1, read on the forward strand.
ATGGCGCCATAGATAGCATCGCTTGCGCATTATTATCGAAGCAGCTGCAAGGCTTACGTCATCCTGAGCGGAGAGCCGAAGGC
>CAZNKA010000148.1:0-2691 GCA_964573495.1 uncultured Acidiphilium sp.
AAAACGCTTTTCGAAAAGTTCTTTGTTTTCGAACGGATAGTGCAGCTGAGCAAAAGGCATCGAGCCGGAATCGAACCAGCAGTCGATAACGTCTTTAACTCGGCGCATCTCGCCCCCGCATTTATCGCACTTAAAGGTTACTTCGTCGATATACGGGCGGTGAAGCTCTATCCCCTCCTTGCCGCTGAGTTCTTTTAATTCTTGGCGAGAGCCTATAACGTGAACTTTACCGCAGTCCGCGCAAACCCAAACGGGAAGCGGAGTACCCCAATATCTTTCGCGCGATAAGCCCCAATCGATAACGTTTTCTAAAAAGTTGCCCATGCGCCCCGAACCTATCGTTGGGGGCATCCAGTTGACGGATGAGTTGGCTTTAAGAAGTTGCTCGCGTACCGCCGTGGTTTTTATGAACCAGCTGCTGCGCGCGTAATATAAAAGCGGAGTGTTGCAACGCCAGCAGAAAGGATAGCTGTGCTCGTAAAGCATTTCTTTAAAGAGCACGCCGCGCGCCTTTAAATCCGCTATTATTTGTTTGTCCGCGTCTTTGCAGAAAACGCCCTTGTAATCGGAAACTCCTTCGACAAACCTCCCGCGGGAATCTACCATCTGCACGAACGGCAAGCCGTATTTTTTACCCACCGCGCTGTCGTCTTCGCCGAACGCGGGAGCTATGTGAACGATCCCCGTACCGTCCGTTAACGTTACGTAATCGGCGTTGGTTACGTAATACGCCTTTTCTTTAAAGCTGCCTAAGGCGTAATTAAACATCGGCTCGTATTCGGTAAATTCGTAATCTTTACCCGTTTTTACGCTCACCGTTTGATAGTTTTCAAACAATTTAGAGCAAAGAGCCTCGGCTAAAATATAATGCGTGCCGTCTTCGGCGATAATTTCGCTGTAGTTTTCGTTAGCGTTCATGCACAGCGCGACGTTGGAAGGGAGAGTCCAGGGCGTGGTCGTCCATGCGAGAAAATATTTATCCTCGCCCTTTACCTTAAACTTAACGAAAACAGACTTTTCTTTAACTTCTTTATACCCTTGAGCGACTTCGTGCGAAGAAAGCGCGGTACCGCAACGCGGGCAATAAGGAACTATTTTATAGCCCTTGTAAAGCAAACCTTTTTCCCATATTTTTTTGAGCGCCCACCACTCCGATTCTATATAATTATCGTCGTAGGTAACGTAGGGATGTTCCATATCCACCCAATAGCCTATGCGGTCGGACATTTTTTGCCATTCGCCCACGTATTTCCAAACGCTTTCTTTACATTGCTTGATGAACGGCTCTATTCCGTATTTTTCGATATCCTGCTTGCCGTCTAAGCCCAGCTTTTTTTCGATTTCCAGCTCGACGGGTAAGCCGTGAGTATCCCACCCCGCCTTCCGCGCGACGTGCATGCCTTTCATCGTTTTGTAACGAGGAATTATATCTTTCATGACGCGCGTTAAAACGTGCCCGATGTGAGGCTTTCCGTTTGCCGTGGGCGGGCCGTCGTAAAAACAGAATTCTTCGCCGTCCTTACGGGCGTCCATGCTTTGCTCGAAAATCTTTTCTTCGTTCCAAAATTCTAAAATCTGTTTTTCACGATCTAAAAAATTAAGCGAATTATCTACTTTTTTATACATAACTCTCTCCTTTGATTAACAAAATAAGCGTACTTTTACGGCTTTTTTCATTCGCCAAGCAGCGGCGTTAAAACAAAAAACCGCCTCCGATATTGCTAAAAAGCTCAATCAAGAGACGGAAATTCCGCGGTACCACTCTTGTTCGAAAGGCGCAAGCCGCACGCCGCAAAACGCCCGCTTTTGCAAAAAACGCAAAATCGGCTAAAAACGGCACTCGGCAAAAGCCTATCGCACTCCGACGCCTTAACGCGGCGAAACGCGCCCGCTATTTCGCCCGCGCCGCCGCCCGTTTTTCGGATATATTCCGAAACGAACAAGGCTAACGCCGCCACGCCTTCACGGACGTACTACGGAAGGATACTCAAAAAGGATTTTAATTCGGCTCGCACCGCCCCGAAATCGCTTTTAAAATTTTTCTTTTTAAGCTTGTTTCCGCTATAATTAAACTACTTTATTATTTTAACAAATACGACGAAAATTGTAAAGCGTTTTGCGCCTTATCGGCTTGTTTTTAATCAAAATCGAATTAAAGAAGAACTAGCTTTTATCGATTTTTGATTTACGGCGCGTTTTTGCTTGCATTGTTTTTAAATTTGTTATAAAATTATAAGGCTGTACTAGACGGGGAGTTAGCGGTGCCCTTTACTTGCAATCCGCTATAGCAAGGTCGAAAAGTCCGCCTAGGCGTTCCGTATGGATGGTCCGCCGTAGGTAAGGAGCGTTGATCGCAAGGTCTTATGCAACGAGCAGCCGTGAACCGTGTCAGGATAGGGATATAGCAGCACTAAGCGGTTTTGCCTCGTGTGCCATAAGGAAGCTTTGCAGTAGCCACCTGCTTGCGTAGCGCATCGGTGCGAAACGTCGAAGCGGAACGTACAGTTTTTTTGTTTTTAAAGATAGCCGATAATTATCCGACGGATATATGGCTATCTTTTTTTACTTTTGCATTTTTTTGTTTTTTGATATTTTCGTTTTTTGGCATCATTTGTTTGAACAGAGAGAGGCAAAGCGGACACCTTAATCTCAAAAAATATTTCAAAAAACAAAAAACGGACTTCCGAAACA
>CAZNKA010000149.1:0-2678 GCA_964573495.1 uncultured Acidiphilium sp.
GATAAGATGCTTAGAAATTTTTTCTTCATTGTATTTTACTCCTTATACAATTTTTTTTATTTTTTTAATTTAACCGCTTTCGCGGAGAAATCCTAATTGGTTTTTATTAGACGCACATTATTAAATGTACATTTCGTTTTGCTCGGTAAGTTTGCCGCTTGCGTAACGAAATGTTTTAACTTCGTATTTACCGAAGTCCGCGCAGCTTTTAGCCCCGCAAAATTCGATTTCGCTTCGGGCAGGCTTGCAGTGGTTGTTTATAAATCGCATAATATAGCCCTCGCCTTCTTCGGACTTTTTAAGCGCGACGAGCGCCACGTTTTTATTGCTGACCGTAAACGAAAAATCGTTTTCGTCATTTTTAATGCCCGTGGGGAACACGTTGACCGCGTACGGCATACGATTAAATTCCAAAGCCTTACGAGCTAATTCGTTTTCGTCGCAAACTACTAAGCGGAAGCGATAGTTATGCACGCCTTGGTCTATTTTATGGGTGAACCTGTCCGTAGGAATTATCTGCCTATCCGCAATGGGATGAGCGCAATAAGTAGCTCCGCGAACGAGAGAAGTGTAAAGCGAACCTTCCGAGTAGCTTCCGCCGTAGCAGCTTTTGTTTAAAAGCGCGACTACTTTACCCTTGCTTCTTACCCCCGCGAAACGCTGATAAACGTTTTCTTTTCCGTCGTCGAACAACGCGTCCGTGCCGAAAGGAATTTGCCCTATCACGCCGCGATCGTTTTTAACGGGCATGCCCATTTTAACCATTTTGTTCGCCTCGTTAAAGAACAACTCTACGTTTACGTCTACTTCGGGCGCGTTTTTGTAAATTCTGTATTCTATGCGCGCCTTGCTGTTATCACATTCGAAAAACGCTTCGACTCCGCGATAAATTTCGCCGTCTTCGATTATCTGAACGCTTTGCATTTTTCCGAATACTCCGCTAGGATCAGAGCAAAGCGTAAACGGTTTAGGATTAGCGCCCATCGCTTTCTGCTGGAAAGGACCCATTCCCCACGGATCGGGATTATCTTCAAACATATACAAACCGAAAGCGTTTTTAACGTATTCTTCGCCGCGATAGCCATAACTTTTTAAAAGCCCCGTGGCTTTATCTATTTCGACGCGTTTTTCGCCGTCGTCGTATATAAAATCGTTATCCGAACGAGCGTTTTCCTTTTTAGGTCTTTCTTCTACGTAAACCGAAAAACGTTTCATTGCCATCGGCGGGAGCTCCGCTTCGAAAATCACGCGCTTGCGCCAATTGAGATTAATCGTGCTGTCTTCTTTTATGCGCTGGCTTTTAACTACTTTTTCGCCGTCCTTAACTATTATAAATATATCGTTTTCGGACCAGTTTTGGTCGGCAAGCATAAACTCGCATTCCACGTTAGCCGTAAGCGCGTAAGGGTGCGGATTGAACACGAGAACCGGGTATTCGCCTGCCTTCGAGCACGGCTGACCGTTTAAAAGCGCGAAATACGCTTTTGTTTTTAACTTGGTCGCGTCGATATATCCGTGGTCAAAAACCTGCAATCCGTTATCTTCGCCAGCTTTTACGCAAGAACCGGGCAATACGTCGTGAAACTCGCCCGTCATAAGGTCTTCGAAACACGCGCGCAATTCTTGTTCGGGATAACAAAGCAACCCTTTGCATGCCGCCGCCGCGCACATTATTTCGGCTAAATACAGCTCGTTTTCGAGCTTTATATGCCGCTGTTTTACTTCTATCATCGAGGTGTAACACCCCGGCATCGATATATGCAGAGATTCCGCAAGCGTTATTTTAGGCTCCGCTTCGGCAAAAAACGCTTCGGGATAAGAATGAACGTATTCGAAATCGTTATCCGTTTTCATCATATCCGAAATATCGGCTAAATCTTTATCCGAAGGTCCGCCGCCGTGATTGCCGACGCCCCACATAACCAAACCTTCGCCGTCTAAGCACCATTCAGCCTTGCCGCGAATGCTTTCGGCTGATTTGCCGAGCGGAGTGCTGTAATTGTGCTGAGTGCGCAACGCTTTTATCACGCTGCCGTCTACACCCACCCAATCGAACAAATTATGCTCGTAGCGTTTTTCGTAAGTGCACGGGCGGCATACGATAACGCTCGTTTGCCCGCATTTTTTTATTATTTGAACTATTCCGCGCGAATGACCGAACGCATCTACGTTGAAAGCCGTTTTCGGCGGTTCCGCACCGAATTTTTCTTTAAAATATTTAAATCCGTAGCGTATTTGCCTAACGAAACTTTCGCCGAGCGGCATGTTGCAATCGGGTTGCAAAAACCAGCCGCCTATAACGCGCCATTTGCCTTGTTTTACAAGATCTTTAATCTCTTCGAACAAAGGCGGATCGTATTCTTCGGCGTATTTATACACCGTGGCTTCGTTGTGGCAAAAAATATAATCGTATTTTTTTGCGAGCTTTACCGCGCTCCTAAAAGTCGAAAGCGTCGCGCTTACCCCCTCTTGCCAATCCCACTGCCAAATGGGATCGATATGAGCGTTGCAAATTAAATGAATTTTTTTCTTGGGTTTGCTCGTTTTTACTTCTTCGTCCATATTAAAACTTTTCACCCCCCGTAAGCAATTTTATTCCGTACTCATTCGTGAGTACGGAAAAGGCATATGCCTTTTAAATTTTTTCGCGTTTTAATTTTTATTTTTCGCGATTTTTA
>CAZNKA010000150.1:0-2607 GCA_964573495.1 uncultured Acidiphilium sp.
ACCGAACTTTTGGTTCAACGCGGAACGGATAGCCTTATGAAGGGCAGAACCGTTTTCGTAATAGCTCATAGGCTTTCTACCGTACAAAACTCCGACGTAATAATGGTTTTAGATCACGGCGTTATAATCGAACGAGGCTCGCACGAAGAGCTTATCGCTCAAAAAGGTAAGTATTATCAACTTTACACCGGCGCGTTCGAGCTCGAATAAAAAATAAAAAGAAAACATTTCGAAAAATTCCGAATAAAACGCTTTAAATAACATTGACAACGCCGAGAATATATGTTAAAATGAAGTATAAATATTTTTGGAGGTCGGGCTCATGAAAAGAATTGAAACGATTGAGACTCGCGATTTTTGCGAAAGTGCGAAAAACGGCGGTTGCGGCGAATGCCAAACCTCTTGTCAATCCGCTTGCAAGACCAGTTGCGGTATCGCAAATCAAAAATGCGAGAACGCAAAGGAAAGCGAATAATCGCAAAAATAATAAATGCCGCCTTATGGCGGCATTTTTTACGATATAAAAAGGAGAAAACATGGTACATCAATACACGCTCGGGGGCTATCATATCGTTTTAGACGTCTGCTCGGGGGCTCTGCACGTAGTTGACGAAGTCGCCTACGACGTTATTGCGTCGTTTGAAAATACCGACAAGCAGACGCTGATAAAAGAAACGGCGGCAAAGTATGCTAAAAAAGGAGTTTCCGAATCTGAAATCGCGGAATGTTACGAACAGGTCGAAGCCTTAAAAGCTGCGGGTAAGCTCTTTTCGGAAGACGTTTTTCAGCCGATGGCGGGTAAACTCAAACAAAAAACCGCGGGCGTAGTGAAGGCATTGTGTTTGCATGTCGCTCACTCGTGCAATCTAAACTGTTCTTATTGTTTCGCAAGCCAAGGAAAATATCATGGCGAGCGGGCTTTGATGAGTTTCGAAACGGGTAAGCGCGCGCTAGATTTTCTTATTGAAAATTCCGGTACGCGAAAAAACTTGGAAGTAGACTTTTTCGGCGGCGAGCCGTTGATGAATTTCGATGTCGTTAAGCGGCTCGTAGAATATGCTCGTAGCGTCGAAAAAGAAAAAAACAAGAATTTCCGCTTTACTCTTACCACTAACGGTATGCTTGTCGACGACGACGTGATTGAATTTTCCAATCGCGAAATGAGCAACGTCGTTTTATCTTTAGACGGTCGCAAAGAGGTGCACGATAAATTCCGCGTCGATTATGCGGGTAAGGGCAGTTGGGAAACAATAGTTCCCAAGTTCCAAAAGTTCGTTAAGGCGCGCGGGGATAAAAATTATTATATGCGCGGCACCTTCACGCATCATAATCCCGACTTTTTAGAAGATATAAAAGAAATGCTCGACTTAGGCTTTACGGAACTTAGCATGGAACCCGTAGTCTGCGCTGCCGGCGATCCCTCCGCTTTAACCGATGAAGATTTACCCGTCGTTTTAAAACAATACGAAGATCTTGCCGCTCTCATGCTCAAGCGCGACGACGAAGGAAAGCCTTTTACGTTCTATCATTACATGATTGATTTGAAAGGCGGCCCTTGCATTTATAAACGGATTTCGGGTTGCGGTTCCGGCACCGAATATATGGCGGTTACGCCTTGGGGCGATTTATATCCTTGTCACCAATTTGTCGGCGAGGAGAAATTTAAGCTCGGAGATATTTGGAACGGCGTTACCAATCTTACTACGCAAGAAGAATTTGAGTCTTGCAACGTATACGCTCGCGAAGATTGCAAAAATTGCTGGGCAAGGCTGCACTGCTCTGGCGGATGCGCGGCAAACGCGTATCATTCGACCGGTTCGGTGAAAGGCGTTTACAAGTACGGATGCGAATTGTTTAAAAAACGCTTAGAATGTGCGATTATGGTACAAGTCGCGCGCGAAATGAAAAAATGCGAAAAATGAACACGCCCGTTGTCGACTTTTTAAAAAAATATCGCAGAAAAAATACTTTGCGGCTACATATGCCCGGGCATAAGGGTCACGCTTTTATCGGGGCGGAAACTTACGACGTCACCGAAATTTCGGGCTCGGATAGTCTGTACGAAGCAAACGGTATTATTGCCGAAAGTGAGAAAAATGCGAGCGATTTGTTCGGCTGCGACACTTTTTATTCGACCGAAGGTTCGTCGCAGTGTATACGCGCAATGCTTTATCTTACCTTGTTATATGCGAAAAAACAAGGTAAAAAACCGCTTGTTTTTGCCGGAAGAAACGCGCATAAAACCTTTCTTTCCGCTGTTTGTCTGTTGGGAGTCGACGTCGAATGGTTATACGCCGAAAGCGGCGAATATCTATCTTGTCCCATTACGGCGGAAACTCTTCAAAAAGCGTTAGAAAAAGCGAAAGAAAAGCCCGTTGCGGTTTATTTGACTTCACCCGATTATTTAGGAAACACTCTCGATATTCCGTCGTTAAAAGCGGTTTGCGAAAAATACGGCATATTGCTCTTGGTGGATAACGCGCACGGCGCGTATTTGAAATTTTTAAAAGAATCGGCACACCCGATTGACCTCGGAGCAGACATGGTATCGTCGTCCGCTCATAAAACTTTACCTGTTTTAACAGGCGGTGCGTATTTGCAAATCGC
>CAZNKA010000151.1:0-2574 GCA_964573495.1 uncultured Acidiphilium sp.
GCCGAAAAATTCGGAATAACTTGGGTTCCGTGCGATTTTAAAAAACAAAACGGCTTTTTGCTTTCTACTAAACTATCCGAAAAATTCGGGCTTTATCGCCAAAACTATTGCGGTTGCGCGTTTTCGAAAGCGGAAGCTCTGGCGCGCGAAAAGTCAAAAAACAACGGTTAATCGCGGTTAATCGCGTTAACAATAAATTGAAATACTTATGCTTGAAATTAAAGAAGTTTTAAAAAACGGCGTCGCTTTCGAAGAAGGATTCGAGGCGGGCGATAAAATTATATCGTTCGACGGGCACGATGCAGTCGACGTTTTAGATTATTTATATTACGATTCGCAAAACGAATTTACGATAGAAGTTTTGGCAAAGGGCGGCGAGAACGTTACCGTAGAAATTCAAAAAGAGGACGACGAAACGCTCGGACTGACCTTTTTAAACGACGGATTGGATATAAGAACTTGCCACAATAATTGTATTTTTTGCTTCGTTCGCCAAATGCCGTGCGGCATGCGCGATTCGCTTTACGTTAAAGACGACGATTACCGCCAAAGTTTTTTGCACGGCAACTTCGTAACGCTCACGAATATCGACGATTTCGACCTGGAGCGAATAATTCGCCTTAAATTAAGCCCGCTGTACATATCCGTTCAAGCCTTTCGCGGAGAGGTGCGCAACGCAATGCTCCGCAATCGTTTCGCGTATAAAATAAAAGATTATTTAGACGCGTTCGAAAAAAACGGCATCAAATTTAACACTCAAGTCGTTTTGGTCGAAGGCGTTAACGATAAAGAAGAACTGGATTACACTTTAAACGAATTGTATAAATACAAAAATCTGCTTTCAGCCGCGGTAGTGCCGTGCGGAATTACGAAATATCGCGACGGATTATATCATATCGACGATATTACCCCCGAATACGCCGCGAGCGTTATCGAGCAGGTCGATAAAATTAACAAAAAACACGGCGCGAACAAGGTTTGCCTTGCAGACGAGTTTTATTTTAAAGCGGGTAAAAAACTTCCCGAATTAGATACTTACGGCAAGCTTCTGCAAATTGAAAACGGCGTGGGTATGAGCGCAAAATTTTTAAGCGACGTGCGCGAAAAAATAGCCGAAGCCGAAGAAAATAAAAAAAACCTTTTACCCGCGGGCGAGTATTTAACCGTTTGCGGCACGAGCGTTTATCGCTTTATGAAAAATATCGTCGAAGAAGTCGAAAACGCGTGCGAAAATGTCAAAATAACGCTTTTGCCCATAGTCAACGTGTTTTTCGGTCCGACCGTAAACTGCACGGGGCTTTTAACGGGCGGCGATATTTTAAACGCCGTAAAGGCAAGCGGAATATCTTTCGAAACGCTGCTTATTCCGTCGCCGTGCCTTATGCAAGACGAAGACAAATTCTTAGACGATTTAACCCTTAAAGATTTAGCGGATAGCTTAAACAAAAAGGTTTTGCGAGCTAAAATAAACGCCGATTAGGCAAAAAAATAACCGATAAAACAGCCGCCGAAAAAATTGAAAATAGGCGATAATCGACCTATAGGCAGGCTTTTACGATTTACGGAGAATAAAAATGAGTAAACCGATAGTTGCAATCGTCGGCAGACCTAACGTTGGAAAATCGACTTTTTTCAATAAGGTAACCGGCAAAAAAATCTCTATAGTAGAAGATAAGCCGGGTGTCACGCGCGATAGAATTTACGCCGACGCCGAGTGGTGCGGCACGCACTTCACGCTTATCGACACGGGCGGAATAGAGCTCAAGTCCGAAGACGAAATGTGGCAGCATATAAAGGCTCAGGCAGACGCCGCAATAGCTTCCGCCGACGTTATAATTTTACTTTGCGACGTTAAGTCGGATATAACCGCTTCGGATTACGACGTTGCCGATATGCTTCGCCGTTCGCGCAAGCCCGTCGTTTTAGCGGTAAACAAGTTGGATAATTACAAGCCGGAAAGGCTTTTCGATTATTACGCCTTGGGTTTGGGCGAGCCGTACGGCATTTCGTGCGAGCACGGCACCGGTATAGGCGACCTTTTAGACGCCGTTTGCGCTGGGTTCGAAAAAATCGAAGAAGAAGAGGACGGCGAAGCTTTAAAAATCGCGGTCGTTGGAAAACCGAACGCGGGCAAAAGCAGTTTGGTAAACAAGCTTTTGGGTTTCGACCGCACCATAGTTTCAAATATTTCGGGTACCACGCGCGATGCGATAGATACCCCCGTCGAAATTAACGGCAAAAAATACGTTTTAATCGATACGGCGGGTATTCGCAAAAAGAAAGCCGTCGACGAAAATATCGAATATTACAGCGTAATTCGCGCGCTCGGTGCGATTCGCCGCGCGGACGTATGTTTAATGGTCGTTGACAGCAAAGAAGGGCTTTCCGAGCAAGACGTAAAAATTTGCGGGTATATTCACGAGCAAGGCAAGCCTTCGGTTATCGTTATGAATAAGTGGGATATTGTCGAAAAAAACACGGAAACGATAAACGAATTTAACAAAAAACTCGATTGCGATCTTGCTTTTATGGATTATTATCGTTCGGTTTACGTTTCGGCTAAAAGCGGGCAGC
>CAZNKA010000152.1:0-2519 GCA_964573495.1 uncultured Acidiphilium sp.
AGGTTTGCACCTGATAGCCTATATCGCCTATCGCGCTACCCACGCAAATTCCTTTTATCCCTTCAAAAAAGCATTGCTTAGTCACTTCGATAAGCCGCTTTTTTTCAGGGTCTACCTTGCCTACGCAAAAGGTCCTTGCCGCGTCGCCGTTGTAGCCGTTAATAAACGCTCCGCAATCGACGCTCACTATTTCACCCTCTTTTATAACCCTGTCGGACGGAATTCCGTGAACGACTTGCTCGTCTATAGAAACACAAATGCTTCCCGGGAACCCGTAATACCCTAAAAAGTTGGGGCGTGCTCCGCAACCGGTTATATAATCGTAAGCAATTTTATCGAGCTCTTTCGTCGTCATACCCTCGCGAATTTTGTCCCCCAACAAATCGAGAACGTCACGCGTTATGCGGCAGGCTGCTCGCATCCTTTCAAGTTCTTCTTTATTTTTGATCGTAATCATTTTAAGTTAAGCTTTGCCGTCATTTCGGCAAAAACCTCGTCTACGCTTTTATCGCCGTCGACGTTTATAAGCTTGCCAAGCCCCTCATAATACTCGATAAGCGGGGCGGTTTGTTCGGTATAAACCTCGATACGCGATTTAACGGTTTGTTCGTTATCGTCGGCGCGTTGAATTAACTCTGCGCCGCACTTGCAAACGTTAGAACCGTTTAAAAAGTCAACGTGATACGAAGCCGCGCAAACGGGGCAAACTCTTCTTCCCGTTATGCGCCTTAAAAGCCGCGTTAAAGGCACGTTTACGTTCACTACGCAATCGACGTCGGTTACCGCGCTTAATGCAACGGCTTGCGCCTTGTTGCGCGGGAATCCGTCCAGTAAAAAGCCGTTTAAAGCGTCGCTTTCCTTTAGGCGGTTTTCAACGATTTTAACCGTCACCTCGTCGGGGACGAGCATTCCTTTATCTATATAAGACTTTGCAATGACGCCGATTTCGGTGCGTTCTTTTATGTTTTTTCTAAAGATATCGCCCGTTGAAATATGAGCTATTTTGTATTTTTCGGTAAGCTTTTCCGCTTGCGTGCCTTTGCCTGCACCCGGTGCACCGAGCAAAATAATCTTCATTTTATCCTCCGCAATCGCGATGCGCGGCAAGCCTTTCCTTTTGCGGGAAAGGCTCACCCGTTTTTGTTTAAGTAAAACGCTTAAAACCGCAAGCGCGTTACGTTCTTACTTTAAAAAACCTTTATAGTTCTTCATCATAAGTTGCGATTCGAGCGCCGTGTTGAATTCGAGCGCAACCGAAACCGCGACGAGCATTCCGGTAGCGGTAAATACCGACGAAGAGGAAGGATCGATAATTTTGAATACTATCGAAGGAATAAGCGCCATGATTGCGAGATAAATCGCACCGAAAAGCGTTATTCTGTTAGAAACCCTCTTCAAATAATCGGTAGTGGGCTTACCCGGTCTGTATCCGGGGATAAATCCGCCGTTTTGTTGAATGCTACGCGAAATTTCTTCGGGATTGAATTGGATGGTCGTATAGAAATACGAAAATCCTAAAATCAATAAGCACAAAATTATCATGTAAAGCCAGCTGCCGCTGCCTACGTACATTTGCCATTTAACGAGGAATTCCGAATTGCTTCCCGCAAAAATGGTGATTAAAAGTTCGGGGAAGGATAAAAGCGAGAACGCGAAAATGAGAGGCATAACGCCGTTTGCGTTTACTTTTATGGGGATAACGGTGGATTGACCGCCGTACATTTTTCTGCCCTTAACTTGTTTTGCGTATTGAACGGGTATTTTTCTTTCGGCTAGTTCTACGAAAACTATGCAGCCGAAAACGATTATTATAGCTATAAGATAACCTACGAGCTGCCAGAATTTTTCTAGAGAAGCGTTACCGCTGGTGGTAGCTATGGTTCTTATAGTTTCTACGGCATAAAGCCCCGCGCTGGAGATGATACCTATAAAGATAAGCATCGAAACGCCGTTGCAAACACCGTAATCGGTAATTCTTTCGCCTATCCACATGGTTACCGCCGTGCCCGAAGCATAGAAGATAATAACGACTATATAGGCAAGCCAAGCTTGACCGCCGAGCAAGTCTGCAAGCGAAGTAGCACCGCTGGTGGCGTTAATCAAATTGCCGCCGTAGTTTAATAAAATACCTATCGATTGAATAATAGCAAGGACTATAGCCACTACTCTGGTGATATTGTTGATTTTGCGTCTGCCGTCCTCGCCCGATTTAGACATTGTTTCGAGCGCGGGGATCGCAACCGTTAATAATTGTATTATAATGGAGGAGTTGATGTACGGGCTGATACCCATAGCGAACCATGTTCCGTTGGCGAGCGATCCGCCCGTCATCATAGACATTATAGACAAGTAATTAAGCTTGCTTAAGTCTTCTTCGCCTATAAGCTGACTGCCGATGCCGGGCACGGGGATATAGCATCCCAATCTGTATAATAAGAGGAAAAGAAGCGTCCACCAAATTTTTACTCTTATTTCTTTTACCTTGAAAGCATTTTTTAATGTTTCAAACATCTTTCACC
>CAZNKA010000153.1:0-2502 GCA_964573495.1 uncultured Acidiphilium sp.
AAGTTGTCGAAAGGTTATTTCGGCGCTAAAAGCAAACTTTACAGAATAGCCCGTCAAGCGGTTATGAAGTCTTTGGCTTACGCTTATGTTGGCAGAAAAGCTAAAAAGAGAGATTTCAGAAAGCTTTGGATTGCAAGAATTAACGCGGCATGCCGCTTAAACGGTCTTTCTTACAGCAAATTTATGCACGGTTTGAACTTAGCCGGTATCAATTTGAACCGCAAAGTTTTGGCTGACATCGCTGTAAACGACGCTACGGGCTTCACCGCTCTTTGCGATGCTGCTAAAGCTAAGCTCGCGTAAAAAATCGCTTTTGTTCGGGCTGCTCGGTTAAGGGCAGCCCGTTTTAACGTATTATGTTTATATCGTCACGGCAAAACGAAGTAGTTAAGCACGCCGCCTCGTTAAAACAAAAAAAGGATCGCGATTTGTTCGGCGAATATCTCGTTGAAGGCGAAAAACTCGTTTCAGAGGCTTTTTTAACGAAACAGCACGTCGCGGCGGTTTACGCAACTCAAAAAAACGCGCCGTTTGCCGAGCGGCTTTTGAATAAAAATTACTCGCAAACCACAGCTCCGCCGCTTTACGTTTTGGGCGAAAGCGCGTTCGAAAATATATCCGACGAAGTTACTCCGCAAGGAGTCGCTGCTGCCGTTAAAATTAACAAAAACCCGCCTATAGGTCGATTATCGGCTACTTTGCTTTTGGATAGATTGCAAGATCCGGGCAATGTCGGGGCTATTTTAAGGTTGGCTGCGGCGTGCGGCGTTAGCGACGTTTTTTTGATTTCTTGCGCAGATCCTTATTCGCCGAAAGCCGTTCGCTCGTCTATGAGCGGCATATTCCGTTTAAACGTTCATTTTATTGAAGAAAAGCAAGCCGTCGAATTTTTTAAGCAAAACGGGGTTGCTCTCGTTTGCGCGGATATGGGCGGCGAAAACGTATTCGAAGCGGTCATTCCGCAAAAATTTTGTTTGTGCGTGGGGAACGAAGGCAACGGAATTTCGGATTACATTAAGTCCGAAGCGGATAAAACTATAGGAATAACCATGCAAAACGGCGTTGAAAGCTTAAACGTTGGCATAGCCGCCGGGGTTGCATTGTACACGATGATAAATAACCGAAAAAGGAGTTAAGTTATATGTCAGGACACAGCAAGTGGGCAAACATAAAAAACAAAAAAGCTAAAACCGATGCCGCAAAGGGTAAAATTTTTACCAAAATCGGCAGGGAAATAGCCGTTGCGGCAAAAGCGGGCGCGGATCCTTCTACTAACTCGAAGCTTGCCGACGTTATAGCCAAGGCGAAAGCCGCTAACATGCCCAACGATAACATCAAGCGCAGTATTTTAAAAGCTACGGGCGAAATGGGCAACGTAAACTATGAAAATCTTACTTACGAAGGCTACGGCGTAGGCGGCAGCGCGGTTATAGTAAGCACCTTAACCGAAAATAAAAACAGAACGGTTGGCGAAGTTCGCCACATTTTCGATAAATACGGCGGGAGCATGGGCAACAGCGGTTCGGTTTCGTTTATGTTCGAAAACCGTGGCGTTTTGGTTATAGAGCGCACCGTCGATTTAAACGAAGACGCCGTTATGGAGCTTGCTTTAGAAGCCGGAGCAGACGACGTTATCACGCTAGACGACGTTTACGAAATTCGCACGGCACCCGCGGCGTTTTCGGGTGTAAGAAAATATTTTGAAGAAAAAGGGCATACTTTTATCGAAGCGGCTATCGAAATGGTCCCGAACGATAAAATTACCCTTAACGCCGATCAAATCGTTACCTTCCAAAAGATGCTCGACGCGTTCGAAGACAACGACGACGTTCAGGATATTTATCATAACGTAGATTTACCCGAAGACGAAGACGACGAGTAATTCTAGCGTTTTAGCCCTTGCCTCTTTTTGCGGCGAGGGTTATTTTTTAATCAGGAGTAATATTTATGAAGATAGATCCGCACGTACATTCTTGCGGGGCAAGTTTTTGCAGCCGCGTTACTTGCGAGCAAATAATAAAAGCAAAAAAGTCGGCGGGGTACGGTGCCGCGGTTTTAACCAATCATTGCCAGCCTTGGTATTTTGAACCGAAAGAGCAAAGCTTGTGGTGCGAGCGTTTTATAACCGAATGGGAAAACGGCAAAAAATATGCCGAAAAAAACAATTTCAAGTTACTTTTCGGCGTGGAAGTCAGTATATCGAATCCGCTTCCGAGCGATTGGCTGTTATACGGCGCGACGCCCGAATTTTTGCGTAAAGCGCCGTGCTTATATAAGTTAGACCAAAGGCAACTGTTCGATTTGTGCAACGATAACGGTATATTTTTGGTTCAAGCACACCCTTATCGTAGCTCGCCCGTGCCGTGTACTGCGAGATATATGCACGGAATAGAAATAAATTGCACCCCGATAGACTACGAGCAAAAACAAAAAGTAATTGATTTCGCAAAGGAATTCGGTTTGCCTCTTACTTGCGGAACGGATTATCATTTTTTAGAAAAC
>CAZNKA010000154.1:0-2470 GCA_964573495.1 uncultured Acidiphilium sp.
CGCCCATAGAAACCGTTTCTTTTTGGAGCTGAGCTATCGCGACCGTAGGAGTGGACAAAATACGCTCGTCCATAAAGGTAATGCGCATTTTTTCGTCTTCTTTTTTATCTTTAATCAAAAGCTCGGTTGCCTTTACGAAAAGCGAAGTAACGGGCAAGAACACCAGCGTGCATATGCTGTTAAACGCCAAGTGGAACAAAGCAAGCTGCATTTCGGGCGAAGGAATGAGTTTTTGCCAAAAATCGACCATAAAACCTTTCCATATAGACAAAACGACCAAAAACAACAGCGAGCCTATAAAATTGAACAAGAAGTGAATTAGCGCGGCGCGTTTAGCGTTGGTAGAAGCGCCCATCGAGCTTATAAGAGCGGTTACGCAAGTGCCGATATTCGTTCCTAAAACGATATATAAAATAGCGTTTCCGCCGCTGCCTACCTGGATTCCCGCCGCGACCATAGAAAGAAGTATCGCGTTGACCGCCGTACTCGACTGCATGACCGCCGTTATCGCCGCGCCGATGAAAAGCAGCACGAACGGTTCTAAAAATTCTGGTGAAATGTTTGTTCTTAATAAGTTTTGAATGGTTACGTTTTCTTTTAAAGTGCCGCTGCACGCAGAAATTATCGTAAGCCCGAAAAACACCAAACCGAAGCCCGCGGCGGTAAGCCCCCAGCTCTTTGCTTTGTTGTTTTTTACTATCATCGAGATAAATATGCCCACAAACGCGAGAGCCATAAAATACTTGCCGATATTAGCCATGCCCACGGCAAGCAAAATGGTAGTTACCGTTGTGCCGATATTCGCGCCCATTATAACCGCGGTTGCCTGATAAAGGCTCATCATGCCCGCGTTTACGAAGCCTATGACCATAACCGTGGTTGCGCCCGAACTTTGCATTAAAATGGTTGCGCCCGCGCCTATTCCTACCCCGGCTACTTTACTTTTAGACGTTTTATCGAATAAACGCCTGAGCCCTTTGTTCGCTACCTTTTGCAAGTTTTCGGATAAAAGCTTAAAGCCTATCAAAAACGCGCCGAGGGCTGCGAGCATGTATAAAACCAATAAATACCCTTCGTCAAATTTAATTTCCATACTTTAATAATTAAATAATTTCTTTTTTCGTTTTATATGTGAGTAATGCTTTTCTTTCGTTATATTATAATCGGGCAAACCCGTTGTTTTTATCGGTTTTTTATTAATAATCCGATTTCACAAAGTAAAACCGCCGTAAAGCTGTTTTTTACCAAAAGTAAAATCGCAGTTAAGACAATTATATAATATTTTTACTAGCAATGCAACAAATTAAAAGCAAAAAATAAAAAAACGCCTTTTTAGCACCTTTTTCGTGGTAAAAACGCGGCAAAACAAAAAGCAACCCGCACTCGATGCGAATTGCCTTTTGTAAAAAATATATGATAAGGGGGAAAATGATGAGCTTTTTTAATTTGAAGAAACAATAACGCTAACTTCAAAATATGTCACCATTATACTCCTTAAAAATTTTTAAGTAAAGCGTTTTTACCCCGTTTTTAAAAATATCCGAAAAATTTTTTCGCGCCCCGTAACAGCGGATTGATGCGCGGACTATTTCGTTATTGTGCAATTATGATTTCTTTAAACGTGCAGCCGCAGAACGAAACTTCGGTTCCGCCTTGAAGAAGGGCTTCCGAAGCAACGTAACCGCTGTTGCTTTTTGTAAGCTCCTTTTGCCCGGCGGCAAAAGTTAAAGTAACGTTTTCGGTGGGAATTTCATCAAAAAGATTCTCGCCGCACTCGGCTATCGTTCCTTTGAAAGTTATACTCGTAAGCGCATTGCACTTATTAAAAGCGGAAACACCCATACTTACGCCGTCTCCGTTAATTACCAAGCTTTTCATGTTGTCACAATTAAAAAACGCTTTGTCTCCTATACTCTTTATGCCGTTTCCGATAATTACGCTTTCCGTTCCGCGGCAACCGAGAAACGCTTCGGTTCCTATTGTAGTTACTCCGTTTCCGATAATTAAGCTTTTTATTCCGTTACAATTGTAAAAAGCTTGATCGCCTATACTCGTTACACCGTCACCTATAATTAAGCTTTCCATTCCGTTGCAATTAAAAAACGCTTGTTCGCCTATGCACATTACGCCGTCACCGATAATTATGCTTTTCATTTCGGTACAATTCCGAAAAGCTTCGGATTCTATATTCGTTACGCCGTCGCCGATAATTACGCTTTCCATTTTACAATTAAAAAACGCCCTGTTTCCTATATTTTTTACCCCGTCGCCTAAAACTACGCTTTTTAACAAAAGATTAGATTTAAAAGCCTCCTCGGAAATAGTTTCAGCGCCGTTTATCGTAAGATTTATCGAACCCACTTTTGCGTTTGCAAACGCGTTTATTATCGAAGCAAACGTATCGCTCCCCGCGTCTTTTGCCAAGTCAAGCGTAAAATTCGTTGAGCCGTTAGCGACGTAATTTGCAAGA
>CAZNKA010000155.1:0-2456 GCA_964573495.1 uncultured Acidiphilium sp.
AACGATTACGACGTTATTTGTTTTAATCACGGCTTGCACGGAATTCATATGACGGTTTCGCGCTACGCTTCGGGAATGGAGCAGCTTTTGAGCGAATTCGAAAGAATTCACCCGAAGGCAAAAATAACTTTAATCAATCTTACCGAAGTAAACGAGGCGGGCAACGCTTCGCGCCATAAAGAGTGGGGCGAACACGTAGACGAACGCAACGCCGAACTCCGTGCCATATCCGAAAAACGCGGATATCCGTTAATCGATTTGCACGCGGTAAGCAAAACTCTGCCCGTCGATAAGCGGCGCGACGACGGAACGCATTATTCCGAAGACGGCAGCAGAACTTTGGCAACGGTGGTCGTTTCGAAGCTATGCGAGCTTTGCGGATATTAATTTTTTATTCCTCTTTTATATCGGTCTGTTAAAAATGGATAACGTAAGTTTAAAATTCCAACACGTGAAAGGCGAGCCGCAGCTTTCTTTTGGCGTGATTTGCGAAAACGAAAACGATAAAAATAATATTAAAACGTCGTTGAGTGTCGAAAACGCTTGCGGCGGTTATATAATTCGCCGAAAAATCGAAAATATTGCTTTGCGCGAGATAAAACTTTGCGGGCTTTCGGCTGTTTTAAGCGGGGTCGATTTCGGCGGCGAAAGCCGTTCGGATTATTATTATTCCAACGAAAACGGCAGATTGTTCGGCACTTTAACTCTGCCCGTCGATTACGACAGAACGGGTATAAACGCCGCTAAAAACGCCGAACTCGGCGTAATTACGGATACTTTCTGGGCAGACCCCGGAACGTTAAGCAATAAAATTTCGGATAGCGTATATCAACCTTTCCCCGCGGTTTTAATAAGCAATTACGCGGTAAAAAGCGGGGTTGTGTGCGGCACTTTGTCGCAGGATTTTTTCTATCATAATTACGAACTTTTTCATGAAAAGCAAAGCCTTTTCATAAAAATAAATTCGCGCTTTAAAGACGTAGATTATCGAATTATTAAAAGCGGCGAAGTTTTAGAAGACCTTTTTTACGTGGGAAGTATCGATTGCGCCGACGATTTTAATCGCTTATTCGACGATTATACTTCGGTTTTGCGCCGTTTTTTAAACAATAATTTCGGTTCGCGGCAAACTAACAGGCACTCGCTTATTTGGGATAGCTGGAACGACGGGATTTATAGGAACGTTTCGGAACAATCGCTTTTAAAAGAGGCGGAATGCGTTAAAAAACTTTTGCCGAGCGTGGAGTGGTTCCAACTAGACGACGGATATTCGGCGTATTGTGACGAAGACCCCGATAAATTCGCACACGGAATAGGCACTTATTACGAAAAAAATCACGGCGTAGACCTTGAAAAATTCCCCGAAGGGTTAAAGGGGTATACGGAAAAACTCAAAAAAATAGGGTTTAAGCCGGCTATCTGGATAGGCGCGGTTTGCCCCGCTAAGGCGCAAATTTGCACCGAAAACCCCGATTGGTTTTTGAATTATTCGTATAGATTTTCGGATTCTTTGGTTTTGGATTCGAGTAAGCCTTGCGTTCGCGAATATATGAAAAACGCTATCGAATGGTTCGTTTCGCAAGGATTCGAAGGCATAAAACACGATTTTTGGAGCTATGCTTTCGAAGACAGCCACGCTCTTTTGTCTAACAACGAAAAGTCGGGTTACGAAAACAGAGAATGGTGGACGAAAACCGTTCGCTCCGCGTTGGGCGACGGCGGTTATATAGGCACTGCCTGCGATATGTCTATGGGTAATCCGTTCATGGGCAAGTATTTCAACAACTATCGTTTCGGAATAGACGTAGGCGGCGGAAAATGGTTGAATATAGCGACCACTTTTTTGTGGGGCGTTTGCGCTTTATCCACGCATACGGGCGATTTATTCATTCCGAATTGCGATTCGATAGGCTTTTTGCGTAGTCTAAACGACGTAGATTATATGTTCGCCGTTAATTTTGCGATTATCAGTCGTTCGTTCGTCGAAACGAGCGGCAGGTTCTCGTCCGTCAGCGAATCGGACGAGCGGTTAGCGGTTTTGCAACGCGCTACCGAATATCTAAACAACGGCGAAAACGTGTATTTCGCGAAGTTCGATTATCGCAAAAAGGGCAAAAATCTTCCGAATATTTTGTATTTAAAATCGCACTTCGATTCGCCCGAGCAAAACGAAAATTTCAGGACGGTGGCTTTGTTCAACGTAACCGAGCAACCCGTTACGATTGAATTTTCCGCGGCGGATATAGAGCTTTTTGGCGATAAATATCTTTTTTCGGAGGTTTGGACTAACGAAAAAGTCGAATCTAACGGCTTATGCGTTACTTTAAACCCGCACGAAAGCAGACTTTATTTGGTAGACTGCGCCGAAATACGATAAAAAGCGGCGCAAAACAGAGGTTTATGATGAACGACGTCGAAAAAATATTAAACGAAATGACTATCGAAGAAATGGTAGG
>CAZNKA010000156.1:0-2401 GCA_964573495.1 uncultured Acidiphilium sp.
AGATTATCGCAACCTATTCTTTGCGCAATCGTTTCGCTCAACGCAAGCGCAAGTAAAGATTTTAATATGGGGCAAGCCGCAAAAACGGCGGTTACGTCGCTTCGCGGCGAAGGTGCCCGCACGACTTGTTTTGTAATTATGTCTATCGTGTCTACTTCGGCGCGCAAAGTGGGGATAGGACGTATTCCTACAGTTATTAAAATTTGCTCGCCGTTAGTCATTCCGCCTTCTATTCCGCCGGAATGATTTGCCGCGCGATAAAAATTATTGCCGTTATATTTGATTTGATCCACTTTATCCAGCCCGCAGGAATTTACGAAAGGGTTATCGCCGAAATACACCCCGCGAACGGCTTGCATTTGCATCAAAAGTGCGGCTATAAGCCCGTTAACGCGCTTTTCGAACAAGTAGCCGCCGAAGCCCGCCTTGACTCCTTTCGCGGCTAAAACAACTTTTCCGCCGAGCGTGTTACCGCTGTTTTTTGCGTTTAAAACGCTTTCTTCTACTGCCGTGCGGTATTTTTCGTTAAGCAAATACATGGGCGGAAGGGCTTTGCTAACGGCTTCGTAATCAAAAAAATTATCGTCGGAATAATCGCCTATTCCGCTTACCGCCGCCGAAATTTTAATTCCCAACTCTTCGAGTAAACTCAACGCGATTGCCCCCGCCGCGACTATCGCGCACGTAGAACGCGCCGAAGCGCCTTCGGAAACGTTGGAAATATCGCTAAAACCGTATTTTAAAACGCCGTTTAAATCGGCATGTCCGGCGCGCGGAGCCGTAACTCCGTCTCTTTTATTATCGTTCCAAACGTCCATATCGGATAAATGCTCGCGGTTAGCCGCATTTTCAATAGAAAAGGCGATATTGCCGCCAAGCGTATAACCGCCGCGCACACCCGCTAAAACGAATATTTTATCTTTTTCAAAAAGTTGGCGTTCACTTCTGCCGTATGCCAAACACCTTTCGCTTAAAAGTGCGTTTATTGCTTGCTCGCTTAATTTCAAGCCTGCCGGTACGCCGCTTAAAACGCCGCATATTGCTTTTCCATGCGATTCGCCCGCCGTCGTTAGCTGCATTCTACAATATCCCTCGTAACCAAATAGTAAACGAATAATCTAATTTAAATGATTTTTGCCTTTTTAAGAAGTTGCTTAATTTCGGGCATTTTGCTTTTTGCAAGCGCGTAGCCTATTTCGTACATATCGTTAAGCCCTTTATACGAAGCAGAAGTGTACGCTGTCAGGTCGGGTGCCAAAAAATAATCGGAATTTAAAATTCCCGCACGCGCCCTGTCGCACAAAGGAATTTTATTACCCTTATAAATCGCGTCTAGAACGGGTTTTATCTTGTCGTTTTGCGGATTGTTCGCGCCGAGACTTACGCCTATAACGAAATTCGCGCCCATTTTTTTAGCTATGTCTGCAGGAACGTTATTTAAATACGCGCCGTCAACCAATCTTTTGCCGTTAATCGTAACGGCTTTAAACGCGGGCGGAATGGCAGAACTCGCCGCCAAAGCAAGCGCGACGTTGCCTTCGTTTAAAATCACTTGTTTTCCGCTATCTATATCGGAAGCGACCGCAGCAAAAGGAAGAGCCAATTCGTCGAACTCCGCCCCTCCTAACATATCGTCCAATAAACTTTTTAAAGTTACGCCTTTAAGCTTAAGAGCCAAAAGCCGTTGCGGCTCCGAAACCCCGCTTTCTTTTAACTGAGCAAGCATAGAAGCCGTAGAAAAACCGCGGGCATACATTGCGCCGACTATCGAGCCTATACTGCACCCTGTTACTATATCGAAACTTATCCCTTCTTCTTCGAAGGCACGCAAAACGCCGACGTGAGCCATTCCTTTAGCCCCGCCGCTACCGAGCGCAATGGCAAGCTTCGGCTTGCGCTTAGGTTTAAAAATCGATAAAAGTCTTTTGAATATATTCATTTTCTCGTCCGCTTTATTCTACAATTTTACCATAAAAAACACCGTGCCGTCAAGGTTTTAAAAGGATTTTGCACTAAATTACGCCTTTTATTACTCAAAGCACTTTAAAAAAACAAAATTACGACGAATCGCACGACAATATGTATATAAAACGCAACAAAAAACGCGTAAAAATAAGCGCAAACCGCAGTAAAAAACCCCTCCGCCGCAAAGCAAAGGGGTTTTAGGTTCGGTAAACCTAGAATTACTTAATGATGGTAGCAACAACGCCCGAACCAACGGTTCTGCCGCCTTCACGAATAGCGAAGCGGAGACCTTCTTCGATAGCTATAGGAGTGATGAGCTTAACGGTGATGGTTACGTGGTCGCCGGGCATTACCATTTCTACGCCATCGGGAAGGGTGATAGAACCGGTAACGTCGGTAGTTCTGAAATAGAACTGAGGACGATAGTTGTTGAAGA
>CAZNKA010000157.1:0-2384 GCA_964573495.1 uncultured Acidiphilium sp.
ACTTAAAGTCCATTTCCTTGCCGCCCACGATTGCGGGAAGTTCGGCTAAGTCGTTAGGGACGGTCCAGTCTAACGTTATGTTAGAGAACGGAGCCTGAGTGCCCCAACGGCTGGGCGTGTTTACGCCGTAAATAAAGGATTCGATGCACTTTTTTACTTCGTTATAAGAAAGATTGTCCGCTTTAACAAACGGTGCCAAATAACTATCGAACGACGAAAACGCTTGCGCGCCCGCCCATTCGTTTTGCATGATTCCCAAAAAGTTAACCATTTGATTGCAAAGCGTTGCAAGATGGCTTGCCGGCGACGAAGTGATTTTACCCGAAACGCCGCCCAATCCTTCTTTTATAAGTTGGCGAAGCGACCAGCCCGCGCAATACCCCGTGAGCATGGATAAATCGTGAATGTGAATTTCCGCGTTGCGGTGTGCGTCCGCGATTTCTTTATCGTAAATTTCGCTGAGCCAATAGTTGGCGGTTATCGCGCCGGAGTTGCTCAAAATAAGCCCGCCCACCGAATAGGTTACGGTCGAATTTTCTTTAACGCGCCAATCGAGCGCTTTTACGTAACTGTCTACCAAATCCTTATAGTCGATTATGGTCGATTTGATGTTGCGGATTTTTTCGCGGTTTTTACGATATAAAATATAACTTTTGGCAACGTCGTAATATCCCGCTTCGGATAAAACTTTTTCTACGCTGTCCTGAATATCTTCCACCGCGACGACGCCGTCTTTCACTTTGGTTGCAAAATCGGCGGTAACCTTTAAACCGATAAGGTCGATGACGTCTTTATCGTAAGGCTTTTCGAGCGAATCGAACGCCTTAATTATGGCGTCGGTAATTTTAGAAAGATTAAAATCTACTTTGCTTCCGTCCCTTTTGACTACTTGATACATACTTTTTCTCCCAAGTTTATTTCGGGTAACGCGCCCGATCGTTTCGCGAACCTTTTTTAGTAAGGAACGCGTCGTTCGCGTTTAACGCGCCCCTTTTTTTCGTGCGTGAAGATAATACCATATCCGCTTGCCGCTGTCAAGTGTTTTACCCTACATTTTGTGTGTAAATTTTTTTCACACCACAACATATTGTGGTTTTATGCAAAAAATAAATATTTATGCGCAACGTAAAAAACACTTCGCGGCGTTCAAAAATCAATAAAAAACGAATTTGCAAGGCACGGCTGCGAGAGCCGCGCAGAAACGACCTTAAAGCCGCCGTTTTTAGCCGCTCGAAAATATTTTTTCTGCAAAAATAATATTCATCGTATTCATTTAAAAAGCGTGCAAATTCGGCTTTAAACGAAAATTCAGTTGACAAGCGCAAAATAAAAATATACAATTATAAAAGTATAAAAATAAAGGCGCGCAAAAGCGGCAACCGAAGCCGATAAACAACGCTAGGCGCGCGGAAGGATATAAATATGGAAGAAAAAAGAGCGGTTACGATGGAAAAACTCGTCAATCTTTGCAAATCGCGCGGGTTCATTTTTCCGGGCAGCGATATTTACGGAGGCATGGGCAACACTTGGGATTATGGTCCCGTAGGCGTGGAGGTTAAAAACAATATCAAGCGTTGCTGGTGGAAACGTTTCGTTCAGGAAAGCGATAATTCTTTCGGTTTAGACGCGGCTATCTTAATGAATTCGCGCGTGTGGGAAGCCAGCGGGCACACGGCGTCTTTTACCGATCCTAAAATGGACTGTAAAGAATGTAAAAGCCGCCACCGCGCCGATAACCTTATCGAAGCGCACAGCCACGGCACCGTCAATCCGGACACCATGACCAACGAAGAAATGGAGCAATACATCGAAGAAAATCACGTAAACTGCCCCATCTGCGGAAAACATAACTGGACTAAAATCCGCCAATTCAACATGATGTTCGAAACGTCGCGCGGGGTTGTGGAAGACGCGAAAGACAAAATCTATTTACGCCCCGAAACCGCCCAAGGCGAATACGTTAACTTTTTAAACGTTCAGCGCACCACTCGCGCAAAAGTGCCTTTCGGAATAGGGCAGATAGGCAAAGCGTTCAGAAACGAAATCACCCCGGGCAACTTCATTTTCAGAACGATAGAGTTCGAGCAAATGGAACACCAATGGTTCTGCAAAGAAGGCACCGACCACGAATACTACGAAGCGTTTAAGAAAAAAGCGCACGACTTTTTAACCGATTTAGGGCTTTCCGACGAGCATCTTCGCTTTAAAGACCACGATAAGCTCGCGCACTACGCCAAAGCCGCGTGCGATATACAATACTTATTCCCGATAGGCTGGTCGGAACTAAACGGCATTCACAACCGCACGGACTTCGACCTTTCGCGCCACCAAGAATATTCGGGCAAGAGTATGCTTTACAACGATCCTATCACGAACGAAAAATA
>CAZNKA010000158.1:0-2155 GCA_964573495.1 uncultured Acidiphilium sp.
AAAACGAACGCGCTGCCGAAACCGCATGCGTTTTTATCGTCGAACGCGCGCATTTTTTCGGCTTCGAATTCGATTTTAAGCGTTTGAGAGCAATTCGGTTCGATATTTTGCGTCTTTTTAAACGCAATCAGCTCTTTTTTAGCCTTGCCGAGCTTGCCTTGCGGAGCGGAAAAATAAATTTGAACCACTTCCCTGCCCGCGCGGCTTCCTACGTTTTTAACCTCAGCAGTTATTAAGATTTTATTATCGATTATCGAAAAATCTGTTATTTCCGTTTTAAAATTAGTATAACTTAAGCCGTAGCCGAAAGGATAAATTATTTTATTCGGGCAAAAAGTAAGCAAATATCTGTACCCAACGTAAATATCTTCGACGTGTATATTACGCTTGTCGTCGCCGAAAGGTATTTTTTCGTAAGCGGAATAATCAGCCACCGAAACGGGTAATTTACCCGACGGCGAAACCTTGCCGATTAAAACGTCGGTCGCGGCTGCTCCCCCTTCTTGCCCGCCTTGCCAAACCAAAAGCAATCCGCCTATTTTGCGTTTTTTTACCCAAGAAAGATCTATCAAATTGCCGCTGTTTACGACCACAGCGACTCGCTTAAAATGCTTGCAAATCAAATCGAAAGCGCGATTCTCGGCGTCGGTAAGCAAAAACTCGCCCTTTGCGGCGTGCATATCGAACCCTTCGCCGAAAGAACGAGATATAACGACGAGCGCCTTATTGCAACGCTCCGCCGCACTTTTAACTAACTCTTCGCTTATCTCGGGCTGCTTTTGAACGGCGGGAACGGGCCACCCCGTGCCGAAGTCATAAGGGTTATCTTTTATAAAATCCTTATAAAACTTTTCAAGCTGCTCGTCGATTTCGACTTCTTCGCGCAAACAAGAATTTATATCGGTTACGTATTCGCATTGCACGCTTCCGCCCGAACCCGAGCCGCTTTTTATATATTCGAACTGCTCGCGCCCGAAAATCGCGACTTTATCGGTTTTTAAAAGCGGTAAAGTTCCGTCGTTTTCAAGCAGAACGCAGCCTTCCGCCGCGACGTTTCTGCATGCGCGCAAATATTTTTCGATATTCATATTGCTTTCCCCTTAACCGCCCGCGATAGGCGCGCGACTTTATAAGTTTTACGTTTTTCTATACGTCCATTATACATTATGTTTTGCCGTTTTGCAATTAAAAACAATGCTTTTTACGATGATTTTTTTACCGCTCGAATTTTAATTTTTGCGTAAGGAATGCGCCTCGTCATCCTGAGCGGAGCGGCTGCAAGCTGCGAAGTCGAAGGATCTAGGCACGGTTTTCTATTAGCGCAATCAATGCAAATTAAGGTGTCCTAAAAAAACAAACGCTTTTATTTATTCGAATATACGCCCCAACACTTTAAAACATTGCTTTAGATGCTCTTGAATTTGCTCCGCTGTTTGTTCGCTTTGCTCGGTAAGCCAAACGCTCAACGTTGCGGCGGTACAAGCGGTTAGCATAGCAATAAGATATTTAGAATGTTCGTCGCCGAGCGCACCGTTAAAAATGAAGTTTTTTGCGGGATACAGATATTTCATATGCGAATTAAAAATAAAATCGAAACGATTGCAATCCGCTATTGCCTTTAACAGGGCTTTATTTTTCATCCAAACGCGAATAAAAACGAGCGTCGTCGAATTAGCGCTCCAATCGAGCATTTTTTCGTATTCGGCGCGCGCGTCCTCAAAAACTTTATCGCACAAATAAGCCAAAACGTCCGAAGAGTTATCGAAAAGCCTATAAAACGTAGCGCGCCCCACTCCCGCCGCTTTTTGAATTTCGGTAACGGTAATTTCGGCAAAAGTTTTGCGCGCTAAACAAGCCAACAACCCGTCGCCTATTTTTCGCGCGGAATTTTTTGCCCTTTTGTCATTAGAAATATGATACATATTTTTCGCCCTTTGTTCCGTTAGTTAAAATTTTATTGTGGAACTATTGTATCATAAAATTCAATATGATACAATTTTTTTACGATAATTTTTTTTAAAGGAGCGTTTTTTTATGAGTAAAGCAAAATTCACGACTTTATACGATAAAAACGGAATAGAAATGAAAGTTCCGGTGCGTAGCGGAATATCCGTAGACGACCCGCGAGCGAGATACACGGGTTTTAATCAAGAAA
>CAZNKA010000159.1:0-2093 GCA_964573495.1 uncultured Acidiphilium sp.
AAAGTACCATAACGATTTCGCAAATAGTTGCAAGTGTTTCCATTTTTTATCTCCTCGTAAAATTTTTTTTGTTTATATATCCGTCCGCCGTTTTGCGGGCGGACTTTTATTACATATCTTTTCTCGTATAATCCGGAAGAATTTGCGGCGAAAGGATTTCGGGATTTATGCCCGCGTTTTCAAGCTGCTTTTCGAATTCGTTTACATGTGAAAGCGTAAGAGTTCCCACGTTTACCGTTTTTACGCGTTCCGCGGCGTATTTGCCCGCATTTCTGCCGAAAACTATTATGTCGAGCAACGAGTTACCCATTAAACGATTTCTGCCGTGAATACCTCCTACAGCCTCGCCCGCAACGAATAAATTCTTAACGCACGTACTTTCGCCGTCCGCCTTTATATCTATACCGCCGTTTTGATAGTGAAGCGTGGGATAAATTAAAATAGGATCTTTGCGAATATCTATGCCGTATTTAGAAAACATTCTGAGCATTGCGGGAATGCGCTTTTCGATAGTACCTTTTCCGTTAATTGCTTCGATCATCGGGGTATCGAGCCAAACGCCTTCGCCGTCCGTCGTTTTAACGCCGTTGCCGCGTTTTTTACACTCGCGAATTATTGAAGCAGCCGTTATATCGCGCGTTTCGAGCGAGTAAACGAAAGTATCTCCGTTTTTATTTACGAGCTGAGCGCCTAACGACCTAACTTTTTCGGTTACCAACGCTCCGAAAATCTGAGTAGGTTCGGCAACGCCAGTCGGATGATACTGAAGAGTATCGGCATATAAAAGCTTTGCTCCCGCGCGATAAGCCAAAACCAATCCGTCCGCGGTAGCACCGTAATGATTGCTCGTGGGGAATCCTTGATAATGCAATCTGCCCGCCCCGCCCGTGGCAATTATTACGGTTTTTGCCTTAGCGACGAGCAGCTTTTTTGTTTCCATATTCATTAAAACCGCACCGGCTGCATTGCCGTTTTCGTCTTTAATTATTTCGATTGCGGCGGTAAAGTCGATTACGGGAATATTTCTGTTTAACACTTCGTCGCGAAGGGTACGCATGATTTCCGCGCCGGAATAGTCTTTACAAGCGTGCATTCTTTTGCGCGAAGTTCCGCCTCCGTGCGTGGTTATCATATTGCCGTTTTCGTCCTTATCGAACATAACGCCTAAGTCGGAAAGCCATTTTATGGCATCCGGCGCTTCGCAAACGAGCCTTTCGAGCAGTTCGGGTTTTGCCGCAAAATGCCCGCCCCCGAACGCGTCGAGATAGTGAACCGCAGGGCTGTCGTTAGGCTTATCCGCGGCTTGGATACCGCCTTCAGCCATCATTGTATTCGCATCGCCTATGCGAAGTTTGGTAACGATTGTTACGCTTGCACCCGCCGCGTTAGCCGTTATAGCCGCGGAAGCGCCCGCGCCGCCGCCGCCTATTACTAAAACGTCTGTTTCGTAATCCAGGTGATCGAGGTCGATTTTTTCGCCGAGTACACGCGATTTCCCTTGCAAAAGCGCCGCGAGTTCGTGAAGAACTTTTTCGCCCTTGTTAGGCCCGACTTTTAGTTCCTCATAAGCAGAATCGATATAATCGGGGTGATTTTCTTTTAAAACCGCGTCTTTTTCGTCGGCAGTCATTCTCGGGAATAAATTATCGAGACGGTTTGCTCTGGTCTTTACGACCTTTGCCATAGAGGCAACTTGTTCGTCGGTATATTTATACATAATTTACACCTACCTTACTTTTCGATATCGCGATGATTATAGAGTTCTTTCATTTCGCTTACGGGTTTACCCATAATATCTTCCATAATCTTTTTAAAATCGCCAGCGTTGATTTCGGCAACGCGTTTTTCAAGATGTTCGCATTCGGGAGCTAAATATTTGCCGTAAAGCCTGCGAGCAAGCTCTGCCACTTGCGGATGAGATATACCCGCCGGACAACGCGAGGAGCAAATTCCGCACATAACGCAGTCGAAACTTTCTTCGGCGCATTTTTTATATTCTCCGCGCTGAGCGTAAGCTATATATTGCATTACGTTAAGCCCTTGAGGGCAAGCCTTAGTGCAAGCGTTACAACCGATACAACTGTATATTTCGG
>CAZNKA010000160.1:0-2039 GCA_964573495.1 uncultured Acidiphilium sp.
GCGGCGCTACTGAAGTCGTAATCCACAAGGACACAAAAAAAGTCGATTCTTCGGCGTTTGCAAATTGCAAGTCTACACTAAAAACGGTAACGTTCGAGGCAGGGTGCGGCGTAACGAGTATCATTAGTAACACGTTTTCGGAATTCGCCGCCTTAGAAAGCGTAACTTTGCCCGAAAGTTTAACGGTTATCGAAGCTCTTTCGTTTAGGGGGTGCACGTCGCTTACAAGTATAAACTTATCGAACATTACTTATATCGGCGTGCAAGCTTTTCAGTATTGCTCTTCGCTTACAACCCTTGTAATTACCGCAAACGTACAAACAATCGAGTCACAAGCGTTTGAAAACTGCACCGGTCTTACCGATGTGACCATAGAAAACGGTATAACGAGTATCGGCAGTTTTGCATTTTACGGTTGCGTCTCGCTTACTAAAATAACTATACCGAGCAGTGTAACCTCTATCGACAAATATGCATTTCATAAATGCGATGCTCTTATCGAAGTAATCATATCTAACGGCACGACGTATATCGGCGCGGAAGTATTCGGTCAATGTAGTCACCTGCGGACCATAACAATACCCGCCAGCGTGACGACTATCGATACTCGGGCGTTATATGGTTGTTACTATTTGGAAACGATTACTTTTAACGGAACGAAAGCGCAATGGAATGCAATAAGTAAAAGTTCTGATTGGTATTACAGCAGTAACGAGGATATAACGTGCAAAGTGGTTTGCACGGACGGCGAGATTTCGCTTTGAAATCGAGCGGTTAGGCTATTGTAGATTCAATTATATAAAAAATCGTTGTATTGTATATAGCGGCGATAAAAACTTGTCGGGCGGCTTTTATTTAAGTCGTCCGATTTTTTTTTGTTATTGAAATTTTAACGGTGATAAAGTTATTCGTAAATCGGCTTGCTTGACTTACGGAACGGCTGTTTACTTTACGCAAAGAACTCTTAGCTGGCAGTGCTCGCACCTTACGTATAAATACATATTATTTAATTATTCTTAAAGTATATATTTTTATTTTGACAAAACGCTTGCAAAAAAAACGGCATTGTGTTAAAATGATAAAAGCGGTGAGAGCGCCCGAAATCGGCGCAGGGCAGTAAAAATCGTTACGCGCCGCATATTTTCAGATAAGGCGGTGCGTTATGTATAGCATGACGGGTTTCGGCAAAGCCGAATATAAAAACGGATACGAATTATGCGTCGAAATTAAAACGGTTAACAACAGATTTTTAGACGTGCTTCCCAAATACCCCAAAAGTTTCGCTTCGTTCGACGACGCCATACGTAAAACCGTCCAAAGCAAGCTTATTCGCGGCAGGGTCGAAATATTTTTTACTTTTTCTGACATGCGCGAAAGCGAAAACAGACTAGGCGTCGATTTGCCGCTTGCCAAGGCTTATTACGAAGCTGCGCAAAAAATATCAGAATATTTGAATATCGAAAACGATTTTTCGGTCGCGCAAATAATGCGCTCGCCGGACGTTATAACTTCGGCAACTTCCGAAGAAGAAGACGAAGAAGAGCTTAAAAACATTGTTATAAGCGTTTTAAGCGAAGCGCTCGATAACCTTAACGCGATGCGCGCGGTCGAAGGCGAAAAACTGAAAATCGATTTATTAAACAGGGTAAACGAAGTCGAACGCCTCGTAAAAAACATCGAAAAACTAGCGCCCGCCGTTCAAGAAAATTATCGCGTCAAGCTTAACGAAAAGGTAAGCGCGATTTTAGAAGGCAAGGAAGTAGACGAAACGCGCCTTATTCAAGAAGTCGCGCTGTTTGCCGATAAAGCCGATATATGCGAAGAAATAACGCGGCTTTATTCGCACGTTTCTCAGTTTAGAAAAATAGTCGAAGCCGAAGCTCCCGGCAGAAAGTTGGATTTTTTAATTCAAGAATTCAATCGCGAAGCTAACACCATTTGCTCTAAATCGAACGACATAGGCATTACGGACGACGCGTTAAGCTTAAAAAGCGAAATAGAAAAAATTCGCGAACAAGTGCAAAACGTAGAATAACGCG
>CAZNKA010000161.1:0-1987 GCA_964573495.1 uncultured Acidiphilium sp.
AAAATCAAAGATTTTTGCCAGCTCCCCTAAAATAGTGGAGCCAGATCCCGAAGCTGCGCTTCGCCACTTCGTGGTTCGACTGCGCGGCTTTCAGCCGCTCCGCTCAGGATGACCTAAAAACGCGCTTCGTCATTGCTAGCCATACATGCCTCGTCGTCGCGACATTACGCGCCTCGTCATCTTGAGCGTAGCCGAAAGATCTAGGCGCGTTATGCTATATTAATTAGCGCAAGCGATGCGAGAAAGGCTTCGCCTTGGCAGGGGGGTATGTTTGAAAATTTGTTAAAAAGCGGCAAAATTCATGTTCGAAAATTTGTTAAAATGCGGCAAAATTCATGTTCGAAAATTTGTTGACAATAAGTGTTGAAAGTGATAAAATGTAAAAGAGAAAGCGCAAGTGGCGCAACGTTAATAACTAATATAAACGACATAAGGAATGTTAAAAATGTTGTTAGAACGAAAAGCCTATAAAGAATTATTAGCCTGGAAAAACAGTTCGGCTGAATCAAAAGCGATATTGATTAAAGGCGCAAGGCGCGTAGGTAAAAGTTTTTTAGCCGAGCAATTCGCGCGGAACGAATATAAATCGTATATTCTTATTGATTTTTCGCGTCCGGTGCCGGGAACCGTTCAAGTTTTTAAAAAATACGGTAATCCGAAAATGTTAGACGAGTTTTTTAATCAGCTTTCTTTGCTGTATTCCACGCCTTTATATGAGAAAAAATCAGTTTTTATTTTCGACGAAATCCAGAAATATCCGCAGGCTCGCGAGCTTATAAAACATCTCGTTGCGGATGGTCGTTACGTTTATATCGAAACCGGATCTTTAATTTCAATCAAAAAAAACACGAAAGATATTATTATTCCTTCCGAAGAAGAAGAAATGTTAATGTATCCGCTAGACTTCGAAGAATTTTTAAATGCGATAGGCGATAGCATTACGTTTGATTTTTTGAAAAATTCTTTCGAGAAAAAAAAGCCGCTCGGCAATTCACTCAAAGCGGTTAACGAAAAGTTGCGCGTTTATATGGTCGTGGGCGGCATGCCGCAGGCCGTTTTAAAATATATCGAAACGAAGAATTACGATAGCGTAGAAAAGGTTAAGCGAACTATTATTAAACTTTATCGCGAAGATATCGTTAAATATGCAGAAAATTACGTGGCGGAAGCTACTGCTATATTTAACGCAATTCCTTCTCAGCTTGCGCACCACGATAAAAAAATTAAATATTCTTCTTTAAAAGAAGGCGACAGGTTTTCTTCGTATAAAGATGCGATTAATTGGATAAACGATTCGATGGTCGGCTGTTTGTGCTATGGTTTAGAAGAACCGACCGCGTTCGACGGATTTTCTCTGCAAACGGATAAAATAAAATGTTATATGGTAGATACCGGCTTGCTGCTGACGCTGGCGGCGGGAAATAACTATTTAACAAGCGAGTTATATAAATCTTTTGTGCTAGGAAAACTTTCGGTAAACAAAGGTATGATGACGGAAAATTTAATCGCCCAAATTTTTGCCACAAAAGGGAAGGCTCTTCGTTTTTACGAAGTTTATGAAAAAACGAAAACGAGCACAAAAAAATATGAAGTTGATTTTTTAATCAAACAACAGGATAAAACAACGCCTATCGAAGTAAAAAGCGCTAACGCAAAAGAGCATTCTTCCTTAGATTATTTTAGCAAGAAATATAAAAAGGCGACGAATAAGCCGATCGTTTTAACTAAAGGCGACATAAAAGACACCGATGAGTATTTATATCTTCCGCTTGCAATGGCAATGTTTTTGTAAAAAAATAATTAACGCCGAAACGGTCCTAAACGATCGCTCGGCTTTTTTTGTTTTAGACGGCGAGCTGTTTTTTGTCGGGCGGGGGTGGTTACGAAAGTGCCGATAACGGACCTATAGCCGTACTTTTTACTTTTTAACCTCTCAGTCGGCTTCGCCGCCAGCCGCCTGCCGCGGCGGCACCCTTTTGTCGGCTTT
>CAZNKA010000162.1:0-1907 GCA_964573495.1 uncultured Acidiphilium sp.
GATTGGCTTTTTTTGTATATAAAGCCGACGACGAAGCAAAGAACTTATGAAAAGTATAAACGGCAAATCGAAATACATATTGCGCCTTACTTAGGTGGATTCGAATTATTGGAATTAACGCCCCTCGTTTTACAGCG
Source organism: uncultured Acidiphilium sp. (assembly GCA_964573495.1). Taxonomy (GTDB): domain Bacteria; phylum Bacillota; class Clostridia; order Christensenellales; family Borkfalkiaceae; genus HGM11416. The sequence continues at coordinate 138 of CAZNKA010000162.1, forward strand.
ATTTACCGTCGATTTGTCTAAAAAAGGTTTAGCCTTTAATACCGTAAGCGGAATAGTTTCTTTATTGAAAGCGTCGCTTAAACGCGCGGTGCAAGCGGGCGTTACGGATAAAGAATTTTCAAGCGCCGTCGTTCGCCCGAAAAGAAAAGAAAAACAAGTCGAATGTTTTTCTAAAGAAGAACAAAAGAAGATAGAGCGTTTTATATCAAGCAAAAACAATCGCAAATATTTCGGTATAATTTTAACCCTTTACACGGGGCTTAGAATAGGAGAACTTTTAGCCTTAACTTGGAACGACGTTGATTTAAACAAAGCGCTACTTACCGTTTCTAAATCTTGCCGCGACGGTTGGGAAAACGGCAAATATATAAAAATCATCGATACGCCTAAAACGGAAAGTTCCGCGCGCGTTATTCCGGTTCCCGATCGGCTACTACCCCATTTAAAGGCGTTAAAAAAGACTTCGAAAAGTGCTTACGTTATTGACGGCAAAGGAGAATTCGGCGCGGAAGTGCGGTCCTATCAAAATACTTTTACTTTGATTTTAAAGCGGCTTGGAATATCGCATAAAGGCTTTCACTCGCTTCGGCATACCTTCGCGACGCGCGCTTTGGAATGCGGAATGGATATTAAAACGTTATCCGAAATTTTAGGACACAAAAATCCGTCTATAACACTAAAGCGTTATGCACATTCCTTGTTGGAACATAAAACGGAAATGATGAATAAATTAGGCAAATTACTCCTTTAAAATGCAAAAAGCGGCGGAATTTTCCGCCGCAAAAAACTACGTAGATTAAACTAATCTATGTAGACGAAATTTTTTAAAACTTATAAATATAAAAAATAGGCAATTATATTTGATAAAATTTCACAATGCACCTTAAAATAATTGACCTTTTGATTTGGATTTGATACAATAACTACATAGATTAGTTTAATCTATGGAAAAATAGAAGAAAATGAAAAAAGAATAATATCTTGAGGATGGAATAAAATTATGGATGAATTTTTTCAAAAATTAGAAAAATATTACGAGTTGTTATATGCCAAAGACCGTGCTGAACATCGTTTAACGGATGAAGAAACTTATATGAAACGTCATTATCCTAAACCTATTCTTAAACTAAAGGAAATTTTACCGCTCGGTTCTTTAACGAAACTCAAAATTAAATTATATGCTTTATGGGGTGGGCTTATATTAAGTGTTATAATTACGATTTTGAGTATGTTACAAGTATTTGGCATTGTTGGTTACCTATTTTTTGGCATTCCCGGTTTATTGGCGGTATTTATCTTGCCGTGCTATGCAATAATTACAACTCGTGAATTTAAAGAAGAAAGTTCTGAGAAAGAAAAATTGCAAAAGCAAAACGAAGAAAATGAATTATGGAACCAAGCGGAATATCGTAAATTAAAAGAATACGAAAAACAATTCGAAGAAAGTTATAGCGAAAGAAAAATCGAGTACGAAAAAAGTCAGATTGAAGCAAAAAAACAACTCGAAGAAATAAATTCCGAATTGAAAAATTATGCGGATTTTGTTCCTGAAGATTATGTTCCTGAAGAATATATTGATTATCTTGATAATCTTTTAGAAATTGCTCAATCCGGCAGGGCTTATAGTTTGTCGGAGGCTATAGAGATCTTTGAATTGGAATCTATATGCGAAAGTTGTATCTATGCGAGGGACTGTAGAAAATTCGGGACGCCTGATTGTCCTAGTTACGTTCCGCGCCAACGTTGATAACGTATTATTTTTATAAGGAG
>CAZNKA010000163.1:0-1818 GCA_964573495.1 uncultured Acidiphilium sp.
GCGTCGCTCTTAAATAAAAAGGGCGGCGTTTTTTTATTAAAAAAGCAGCTCGTTTTTTAACGAGCCGCTTAAAATTAAGGTTTTATATTATTAATTTTGTTTATTACGTTGTTTTGCCCATTCTTTCATTCTGAGTTCTTTAGAAAGAATTTTTTTGCGCAGCCTTATAGACTTAGGCGTAAGCTCTACGAGTTCGTCGTCGGCGATGAATTCCATGCATTGCTCTAAGCTCAAGGTTGTGGGGGTAACTAGTTTTAACGCTTCGTCGGAGCCGCTTGCGCGGTTGTTGGTTAAGTGTTTTGTTTTGCAAACGTTAACCACGATGTCGTCTTCGCGCGAGTTTTCGCCTACGATCATTCCTTCGTAAACGTTAACGCCGGGTCCTAAGAAAAGAGTGCAACGTTCTTGCGCGTTAAAAAGCCCGTATTGGGTGGTTACGCCGTTTTCGAAACATACCAAACTCCCGCGCGAGCGTTCGGAAATATCGCCTTTATAGGGTTCGTATCCGTCGAAAACGCTATACATAACGCCGAAGCCTTTCGTATCGGTTAAAAGTTCGCTTCTGTAACCGATCAGGCAACGTGAAGCAATTCTGAATTCGAGCTTGGTTTCGCCGTTCGTGCCGGGTTCCATGGTTACGAGTTCGCCTTTTCTGCCGCCTATTTTATTCATTACCGCGCCTACGTATTCGTCTGGCACTTCTACCACGAGTTGTTCGATGGGTTCGTAAGTTTTTCCGTTGATTTCTTTGTAAATAACTTTGGGGCGCGAAACTTGGAATTCGTAGCCTTGGCGGCGCATTTCTTCTATCAATATCGAAAGGTGGAGTTCGCCTCTGCCGTAAACTTTAAAAGTATCGGCGCTTTCGGTTTCTTCCACGCGCATACTTACGTTGGTTTCGATTTCTTTAAAGAGCCTTGCGCGAAGATGGCGCGACGTTACGAATTTACCTTCTTTACCCGCAAACGGGCTGTTATTGACCATAAAGAGCATTGAAAGCGTAGGTTCGTCTATAGCGACGAAAGGCAGCGGTTCTATGCAATCGGTAGAGCAAAGCGTTTCGCCTATGTTTATTTTATCTATTCCGTTTACGGCGATTATGTCGCCCATTTCGCCCGATTCCACTTCTACGCGTTTAAGCCCTTCAAACTGATAAAGCCTGGTGACTTTTGCGGGGGAGGTAGTGCCGTCCGTATGGCAAACGACTACGGATTGTCCGTTAGCGATTTTACCGCGAACGATTTTGCCTATGCCTATTCTTCCCACGTATTCGTCGTAATCGACATTGCAAATAATGGCTTGAAGGGGAGCGTCCGATTCGCCGCTAGGCGCGGGGACTTCGGATATTATGGTATCGAGCAAAGGAGCCATGTTTTGTTCTGGATCAGAAAGTTCTTTTTTAGCCCAGCCGAATTTTGCGCTTGCGTAAACGGTTTTAAAGTTTAGCTGGTCGTCGTTGGCGCCTAAATCGATAAAGAGTTCGATAATGCCGTCGATCGTTTTTTCGACGTCGCCGCCTTTATCGATTTTATTTACCACGACGACGGGTTTTTTGTTAAGATTAAGCGCCTTTTTCAAAACGTAACGGGTTTGTGGCATAACACCTTCTACCGCGTCTACCAAAAGAACTACGCCGTCTACCATAGAGAGTATGCGCTCTACTTCGCCGCCGAAATCGGCGTGCCCCGGCGTGTCGATAATATTAATTTTGGTGCCGTTGTAATGAACGGCAGTGTTTTTTGCCAAAATGGTTATGCCGCGCTCGCGCTCTAGGTCGTTGCTGTCCATAACTCTGTCCTGAACGACTTCGTTTTGGCG
>CAZNKA010000164.1:0-1777 GCA_964573495.1 uncultured Acidiphilium sp.
ACGCTTAAGTTTGTTTTTCTGCGCGTTAAAAAATCGTTTAAACAATCGAGATATTTTGCAGGAAATTCGTTTTTAACCTTTAAATATTGCTCGTCGGAAATAAGCCCTAAATTGTGCTTGTGCTCGTTTTGCCCGTTACGGAAAATTTCAAAACCGACTTCTCCGTAATAATCGGGTTCTTCGTCGTTCGTCGAATAGCACGGACAGCGCATTACCAGCGAAAACGCATAAATTTTAAGTTTAGAATTTGCCTTTTTAAGCGATTTTATAAACTCTACGCGCTCTTTCAGCTCGGCAACTTCCATGTGATGCAAGCGCGAAGGTATTATGCCGCCGTAAATAAGCGTGTCCGTTGCCAAAATAAGATAATCGGCGTTTTCACATTCGCGGGTTAAAAACGCCGCTATCCCGTTATAACCGGCGGGCGTTTTTTTATCGCCCATTTCGCTGAGCGCGGGGCTTACGAGCGTTACCGCGTCGTTGTTTTCCATTAAAAAATTAACGAAAAAATAATTGCAAGGGCGCTCGTCTAAAGGTAAATATACGATTTTTTTCATGATTTTCTCTCTTTATGCGTTTTGCGTTTAATTTTAAAAAACGCAATTTTTAGTCTTATTTAAATTTTTTCTTACGTAAAAAGCCGCTTAAACAAAAGCGGCTTTTATGCTTTGCCGCCGAACGGCGGGCTATTACTTTTTATTCGCCTTTAAAAGGAAGCAATGCAACTATTCTCGCGCGCTTAACGGCTTCGGCAAGCATTCTTTGATGCTTAGCGCAAACGCCGGTCATGCGGCGGGGAAGCATTTTGCCTTTTTCGGTTACGTATTTGCGGAGTTTAGCAACGTCTTTATAGTCGATATGCTCCGATTTATCAACGCAAAATTGGCAAACCTTTTTCTTGTTCATTCTTTTAAAAGGCTTTCTTGCAGGGGCTGCCGCGGGTGCCGCGGGAGCTTCCGTTACCGTTTCTGCGGGAGTTTCTGCAACTTCAGCCGCTACGGTTTCTTTAACTTCTTCCATGTCGGTTCTCCTATATTATATTTGCCCCTTTTGCCCTAACGCGCGGCGAGGCAACTCCGCGCCTTTTTCCTTTCGGCTTAAGGGCGGCGCGTTTTAAGCGCAACGGCTTTTTGTTAAAAGCGTTAAATTAGAAAGGAAGGTTTTCGTCGTCGGGCATAATTTCCAGCTCGGGTTTTTTGCGAGCGGCGGGTGCCGACCTTCCGTCATCGTCGGGCTGAGATTCGGAAGCCGAACGAGAAGTTAAAAATTCAACTTCGTTGGCAACGATATCCGTAACGGTGCGCTTAACGCCTTCTTTATCTTCGTAAGTGCGGCTTTGCAAGCTGCCGAAAACGGCAACTTTGCTGCCTTTTTTAAGATATCTGCCGCAATTTTCGGCTTGAGTGCGCCAAACGGTTATGTTGAAAAAATCGACTTGACGTTCGCCGTCGCTCCCCGAATAGTTGCGGTTTACGGCTATACCGAACCTGCAAAGGCTTATGCCGTTAGGGGTTTCGGACAGCTCGGGATCGCGCGTTAAGTTACCTATAAGAAATACTTTATTCATGCTTTTAGCCCTTCCTTGGTTTTTACTAGTTCTTGCGTTTTAAACAGCAATTAGTTTTCGCGCTTGGTTATCATGTGGCGCAACATGCCTTCGGTGATGCCCGCAACTCTGGTGAGTTCGGCAACGAGGCTGGGCGCACATTCAAACGTCATAAGAACGTAGAAGCCTTCCGTTTCGTAGTTGATAGGATACGCCAACTTTCTGGCTCCC
>CAZNKA010000165.1:0-1777 GCA_964573495.1 uncultured Acidiphilium sp.
TGCAAGTTACGTCGCCGCGGCTAACCGAAAAATTTATATCCTTTAAGACCTCGTGTTCGCCGAAGGTTTTTTGCAAATGGTTAATTTCGATAATATGGTCTGACATTATTTATTACCTCCGTTAAGATTATTGTTGCGAGCATAAGAATCCGCATCCATATTTTGCGAACCTACTATTGCGTAATCTTGTTTGCCGTCCATTTTCTTTTCGATAAATCTAAGCAATCTTGTTATCGTAAATGTCAACACGAAGTAAATAGCCGCGATAAGAAGGTAAGTCGCGAAAGTATTAAAGTTAATCGAAACGATACTCTTTGCTTGGAAGAACAGTTCCGTAAAACCGATTACGTTAAGTACGGAAGTATCTTTGATATTTATGACGAATTCGTTTGCGACGGAAGGAAGAATATTCCTTAAAGTTTGCGGCAAAACTACCCTAGACATCGTTTGAAAATGCGTCATACCGATCGCGTTTGCGCCTTCGAACTGACCTTTATCTATCGAAATTATGCCGCCGCGAACTATTTCCGCCATATACGCGCCGGTGTTAATCGAAACGATTATAAAACCCGCTAAAATAGGACTCATTGTCGTTCCGCCGTTGATAAGGGCGAACCCCCAAAATATAACCATCGCTTGAACCATCATAGGCGTTCCGCGAAAAATTTCTATATAAGCGGCTAAAAGGTAATCGCCGATTTTTTTAAATACATTAGCGGTTTTGTTTTTAGGAGTAGGCATCGTACGATAAATACCGATAAGTATACCGATTAAAAGACCTATCACCGTACTTATAAGTGACACGAGAAGGGTATAACCTACACCCTTTAAAAGCCAAAGCCAATAGTTAGAAATAATGTTCCCTATCGCTTGGAAGAAGCCTAATTCCTCTCCCTCGACGATATTATCGCCGACGGCAAGTTCTGTTGCCGTTTCGATAAGAGAAAGCCTGTCTTCTTCGCTGAGATTTGCCAAAACTTCGTTGATAGCCGACTTATAAGGGCTGTTTTTCTTAAGCCCTACCGCCACTTGCACGTCTTCGGCAGAAGCGATAAAACCGGTATCGTTGTTTTTTAACGAAACATACGTAAGCGACGGGTTTTGCGCACAGTCCGATTTAGCACCGGGCTCTTCTGCAACGTAAGCGTCTATCGCTTTGGTTTTTAGCGCGTTGGTCATTTCGGGGAATGTCGAAAGCGGAGTTTGCCTTATAATACCGTGCTCTTGTGCTTGTTCTTCTAAAACTTGATCGTGGAAAGTTCCGATTTGAGCAACAACTTTAGCGCCTTTAAAATCGTCGAGACAAGTCGCACCCGCATAAGCTCCGTCCTTTCTAACAACCAAAACCAGTTGGCTTTCGTAATAAGCGTCGGAAAAATCAATCGTTTCTTTTCTTTCTTCGGTGGGGCTCATCCCGGCGATGATAAAGTCGAGTGAACCGGTATAAACGGCGTTAACTAACGCGTCCCATTCGTATTTTACGATAACGAGTTCTTTACCTAAACTTTCGGCAATCTTTTTCGCAATCATAACGTCGTATCCGTTTGCATAGCCGTCGGCGTTTGAAATTTTTACCGCACCGTTTGCGTCGTCTGTTTGCGTATAGTTAAACGGGGCGTACCCGCATTCCATACCTACGTAAAGACTGTTTTCGTCCTTTTCGTTTCCGCAAGCGGTAAGCGCTAACGAGGGAAATACTAACAGGACAAATAAAAACAGCACGCCTAAAAGTTTAAACGTTTTTTTCATTTTTTTATCTCCTAAAAAATTACTTTAT
>CAZNKA010000166.1:0-1765 GCA_964573495.1 uncultured Acidiphilium sp.
GCGTTTTGCCCGTATCGACGTTTATTCTATAACCTAAAGTATCGATTATGCTTCTAACGTCCGTAAAGCTCCTAGTAATTAACGTTACGGAAACGAGCACGGTATGTTCTCCGCCGTTATCGTCGACAACTATTACGGTTAAATTTTGTTCGCCGTGGGCAACTAAGGTCCAAGGGCTTACTTCGGTCGCGCCATCGTCTTCGGGATTCGGAACGTTATCCAGTGCAATCTTTAAAGCGGAAAGATCGGTGCCTAAATTTAAATCGCCGTAGCTGATTGCCTTAACGGATTGATATTCCGAAACGCCGCCTAAAGTTATGCTAGCGGTAGCTTCGGTAAGGACTATATCCTGACGAGCGTCCGTTACCTTTTTATTAAATACGGCGTCGGGAACGTTTTCGCCGCAAGAGCAAACGCCGATATCTTGTTCGTCGCTTTCCGTATTCCAAGTTTCAACTTCGTGTTCAACGGTGAAAGTAACTGCTTCCGAAACGGTGCGTTTATAGCTTGCGGTTTCTTCGGCAATCGCTTTTGCGTAATAAGTGCCCGCGGTAAATCCGCCGTCGGGCGCTTCGGTAAATTCGCCGTCTTCGGTAGAAGAATAAACGAAATAAACGACCGCTTCTTCTTTAGCGGTAACACCGATTGCGGGAACGCCGCCGCAAGAAATAACTACGGGTTCTCCGAACGTAAACGCGTTAGCCGCTTTGGTTATTTTGAATTCGAGCGTCGCAACGTCGCCTTCTACCCCTTCGAAAGCGTAGTTAACGCTATCGGTAAGCTGTAATTTAACGTCGTAAGTGCCGATTTCCGTTCCGCCGTTATTTTCGATAACGGTATAAAGCTCGCTTTCGGCAACGGTTGCCGTTTGAGCTTCGCCGCTATAATCGCTTTCCGCTATTTCGGGAAACTCTACGGCGATTTTATTGACCGTTACGCTTAAATCGACTTGATAACCCGCCGCCTTTATTATAACTTTGGTCATGTCGCCGGTGAGCTTGTCTGCGCCTTCTTTTTCATAGTCGAAAGTAATGTCTTCGTAAGCCACGGATTCGGTCGAAGCGCCGCACACGGAGCAATGTTTAGCTACCGCCATGCCCGATTTATCGAACGTTTCGAAAGCCGTATAAGTCGTTTTGAAAGGCGCGGTAGTTATTTCGATACCGTCGAACGAATGTGCGTCGCTTAAAGCAAGCGTGAGTTCGCTTTCTTCTACTTTGACGTAATCTTCGCCTTCTTTTAAGAACAAGTCGCTACACCCTTCGCATTTGTAATGCGCTTTGGTGCCCGCAGTCGCGCACGTAGACGGAACTTCGGCTACTTCTACATAGCTGTGTTCGTGTTCGCCGCCACCGGGATTATCGGTTTGAGTGCCGCAAGCAACGCCGAAAAACGTTGCGAGCGCGCAGATGAGCGCTAATAACAGCGCTGATTTTGTTTTCATGATCTTCCTCCTGAAATTTTATAAAAAACCGTTTCCGCACGCATTTTTCAAAAGCTTCTGCAATCGTTTTTGTAAACGTTTTTCGCAAACGTTTTGCAAGCGTTTTTGCAAGCTTTTGCAGAAAAGACCGCGCTCTGTTACGGATTTTTCCTTTATTTTACAGCTTTTTAGTTATTGGATTTTTTTGCGATACGGCTGAATTTTTTTCGCAAAAAACCGCCGCTTTTAACAAAAAATTCCGTTTAGAAAAAAGTCGCATTTCTAAATACATATATATGATAACAAAAAAAATCAAACAGTCAATATCGTTTTTGTCATTAA
>CAZNKA010000167.1:0-1743 GCA_964573495.1 uncultured Acidiphilium sp.
TGGATTTTTGCGGCGAAGCAGCAAAAAGACGGATGCGGGGCGAAAACTCTACTTAAAATCAAGCAGCCCCCCTTCATCAGTCAGCTAAAGCTGACAGCCCGCCTGCCGCGGCGGCACCCTTTTGTCGGCAAAGCCGACATTTCCCCTGATAGGGGAATCACCCCCAAAGATAAACGGGGGAAGCCTTTGCTCGCATTGCTTGCGCGCGCGAATTATAAACATTCGGTTGGTTAACGAACAAAAAATGACTAAAAAATACGTTGAAATTTACGAAAAAATTAAAAGCGATTTAATCGACGGAAGTATAAAATTCGGGCAAAAACTGCCCTCTAAACGCGCCGCCGCCGAAACGTTTAAGGCGAGCGTTATTACCGTAGAGCACGCCTACGAAATTTTGCAAAGCGAAGGTTATATAGAAGCGCGCGAACGCAGCGGATATTTTTCGTGCTACGACGTTTCGTCTTATTTTTTTTCAAACAAAAGCGAAAACGCAATAAAAAACGAAGCCAAAAACGAAAACGATAATATAATTAAAGCAAAAAGCGAAAACAAAAACGAAAACGAATATTTTTCGTTCGGACTATACGCTTCGGCTGTGCGCTGCGTTTTGAACGATTACGGCGAAAAAATCAAGCAAAAAACGCCGGCGGGCGGCTCCGAAGAGCTTAAAAAAGCCATAAAAAACTATTTAAAAACTTATCGCGACATTTGCGTTGACGAAAATCAAATAATTATAGGTTCGGGCGCAGAGTATTTATACGGAATTATCGCAAAACTTATCGGCGCGAACGAACTTTTCGCCTTAGAAAGCCCCGGCTACCCTGGCATTAAAAAGGTTTACGAGCAAAACGGCGTTAAAACCGAAGAACTGGCTATGGGCAAAAACGGCATTTTAACAGAAGCTCTGGCTAAAAGCTCCGCCAAAGTTTTGCACGTTACGCCTTACAGAAGCTACCCTACCGGCATAACAGCGTCGGCGGCAAAACGCAAAGAATATTTGCACTTTGCTTTAAGCCGCCAAGGTTTTATAATAGAAGACGATTATCAATCGGAATTTTCGCTTTCGGCAAACCTTACGAAAACGCTTTACGGCGAATGTGATTTTAACTCCGTTATTTACGTTAACACTTTTTCTAAAACGATTTTTCCGTCGGTAAGAACGGCTTACGCCCTTTTACCCGCGCCGCTCGCGAATAAATTCGAGCAAGAATTCGGCTCGCTTTCGTGCACCGTTCCCGCCTTAGAACAATACGCGATAGCAAAAATAATTAACGACGGAAGCTTCGTGCGGCATTTAAACAGAGTTCGCCGAGCCAGAAAAAAATCTTTGTCCGTTGAAAAATCTTTGTCCGATAAAAAATCGTAAACCGCAAAAAATTCGATAACCGAGCAAAAAAATAAGAAAAAAGGCTCTCGCACCTATTATTTATTCCCTTAAAGTTTTTTATATAAGGTCGATAACGTCGAATGCCGCGCAATTATGGTTCCGTTATTTTAAACAATTATATCTTATATATCTTACGAAATTTTTCGGTTAAATGCCGAAGAATTTTTCCTTTGTTCGTCTTAAAATTACCTTATTCGATAAAACCATTTTTTATTTCGCATTTTTTTAATTTGACAAAATTTGCGAAATAAGGTACAATGCTCTTGAGGTGATAACATGAAACTTATTGAAAGAGAATTTTATTTGCAACAGTTGATAGACGTTATGAATACTCCCGATATAAAGGTCATTACAGG
>CAZNKA010000168.1:0-1723 GCA_964573495.1 uncultured Acidiphilium sp.
CCGCCCGAAAGAACGGCGGAATTTTGAGCTATTAAGAAAACCGAATTGTCGTTTACGGACGCACTGCCGGTAATTACGCCTTCGCCGCCCGCTTCGGAATAAAATTCGTTTTTCGAAAAGCTGAACGAATCGAATTCGACAAAGCTGTTTTCGTCGACGAGCTGCGCGATTTTGGCGCGAATTTCGCCGCTTACGGAAAGCACCTCCGCCTTACGGTTTTTGAGCAATTCTATTTTATTCATAAAACCCCTCCATGATAAAATTTATATCTTTATTATATATTAAACCTTTTTAAATTGCAAGTTTTTTTAACAAATTTTTTCGTGCAAGAGCGATTTTTAAAATTTATTGCCTATTGATGTTTTTTTAAGTCCTTTAGTGCAAAAACGACAATAAAAAAAATCCGCATGAATCACAACGCGCGGCGCGCGTTTTTTTCACACGGTTTATTTCTGTCCGTTATTACAAAGCGAACGTTATTTTTGTTTCCACTGCAAACGATGCAGGTTTCCTTCTTCTAAAAGGTCAAGGTAATTTTCTTGTCGAAGCGCTTCGTATACGGCAATCGCGACGGAATTCGATAAATTAAGAGAGCGCGCGTCGGAAATCATAGGAATTCTAACGCATGTTTCTTCGTTTTCGACCAGCAGCTCCTCGGGCAAGCCCTTTGTTTCTTTTCCGAAAACGAGATAGTCGCCGTCTTTATACGTAACGTCGCTATGGGCATGCCGCGCTTTCGTTGTAAAGTAATAAAATTTCGCGTCGGGATTTTCTTTTTTAGCCGCGGCTCGAACTTCCGCAAAACTATCGTAGCAGCGCATATCCAACAAATCCCAATAATCGAGCCCGGCACGCTTTAAATATTTATCCGAAATCTCGAACCCGAACGGGCGCACCATGTGCAACACGCTACCCGTCGCCGCACATGTCCTTGCGATATTGCCGGCATTTTGCGGAATTTCGGGTTCTACCAATACGATATTGAACATTTTTCTCCTTATTAAAGTTTAACTTACAAATTCCGTTTTTAGGCGACAACAGAAAGCTTCGCCCTGATTGCCGACGTTTTTATTTGCTATATTTCGTAAATAATGGTTACGGGTCCGTCATTTTTTTGGTCGATGAGCATATCTCCGCCGAAAATACCGCGTTTTACGCGTTTAGCCTCTAACTCGTTTTCTAACTTTTCGCAAAAATATTCGTAAAGGGGCTTGGCTTTTTCGGGCGCTTCCGCGTTGGAAAATCCCGGGCGATTTCCGTGAGAAACGTCCGCCAAAAGAGTGAATTGCGAAACGCTTAATATTTCGCCGCACACGTCTTTTACGCTTAAATTCATTTTTCCGTTTTCGTCCGAAAACACGCGGAGATTGGCAATTTTTTTAGCCAAATAATCGGCTTTTTCGGCGTTATCGCCGCAAGCGGCGCCGAAATAAACCACCAACCCGCCGTCAATTTGCGAAACGAGCCTGCCTTCACATTCGAGCGTAGCCGAAGTTACGCGTTGCACTACCGCTTTCATATTATTAAGTCAATTCCTCGATGGTATGAGCGATAAACACGATATGGTCGCCCACCCTTTCGAGATTGGATACGAGATTTATAAACACCGCGCTGTTTTCGGGCGAGCAAGAACCGTCGTTCAAACGCTTAATATGCCCGTCGATTAAACTTCTGCGCATATCGTCTACGCTTTGTTCGATTTCTTCGAGCTCGGCAAACCCGT
>CAZNKA010000169.1:0-1662 GCA_964573495.1 uncultured Acidiphilium sp.
TTTATTGGCGGTAATCTAATACGGTGTTCTAACGGGGTTAAATAAAGGTGCGTTCAATGGTTGTAGCGGTTTAACAAGCATTACTATTCCGGACAGCGTTACTTCTATTTATAGCCATGCGTTCGAAAGGTGTAAAAATCTTACTGAAATCAACTTTAGTGGGACTAAAAAACAATGGAACACTATTGCGAAAGGTGGATGGAACGATTTCGCTCTCTCAGCGAAAGTTATTTGCACCGATGGCGAAGTTGAGTTGTAAAAAGTGAATAATTAAGAAAGCCTTCCCCCGTTTTCTGTCGGATTGAAAAATGTAACGCAGAAAAACTGTGGGGGAAGGTGTTTTTTTGCCGTTTTTTTGGCTATTATAAAAATGGTGAATAAAATATCGGCAAAAAAACGGATGCGGGGCAAAAACCAAAGCAAAAAGCAAAAGCTCTGTAAAAACTCAAGCAAAAGCCCCCTCATCACCGCTACGCTAATGCTCCGCGGAGCTTCTCCCCGAGGCGAAGCCTTTTTTTGCTTTGCTCGCGCTATTTTTAAAGTAACAATCCTTCAGGCGCGTTCGCGCCAGCTTCCTTTACACAAGGAAGCCTTTCTCGCATTGCTTGCGCACTATTGAAGAACGCGCCTAGATCTTTCGACTTTGCCAAGATGACGAGGCGCGGGTTTGTTAGCGCGGTTGCGTTAGAATTTTAAAAATTGTAAATGAGTTTATCTTAGTTAAAGTTAATCAATATAATTTACAAATAAGTAAAAAAGTGCTATACTAAATAAGTATGAACGATTATTTGAACGGACTTAACGACAAACAGCGTGCCGCCGTGCTCGACACGGAAGGCTACGTTTTGGTTTTTGCCGGGGCGGGCAGCGGCAAAACCAAGGTGCTTACCACAAGGGTTGCTCATCTCGTAAACGGGCTAGGTGTAAACCCCGAAAACATTCTTGCCATAACATTTACCAACAAAGCCGCCGACGAAATGCGCGAAAGGCTTGCTTCGCTAGGCGTAGATATAGGCGCGGCGTGGGTTTCGACCATTCACAGCATGTGCGTAAAAATACTGCGTGCGAGCATAGGTCGGTTAGACGGCTATAACAAAAACTTTTCGATTTACAGCGAAGTAGATAAAAACAACGTTTTAAAGCGCATAATTTCGGAAATGAAGCTCGACGGCGACAAATATCTTAAAAACGCGCGTTTTTATATTTCCGAAGCTAAAAATCGCGACGAATCGCCTTTTGAGTTTCGCCGCCGCACGGATATTCGCGAGATAGAAACCTATTCGCAAATTTACGTTGCGTACGAAGAGGCTCTTAAAAAATCGAACGCGCTCGACTTCGACGACCTTTTGGTCAAAACTTATCATCTTTTAGACGACGACGAAGAAGTTTTAAACTATTACGCGAATAAATTTCGCTACGTGCACATCGACGAGTTTCAAGATACAAACAAAATACAGTTGGAAATAGCAAGGCTTTTGTGCTCCGTTCACAAAAACCTTTTTGCCGTAGGCGACGACGATCAAAGTATTTACGGCTGGCGCGGCGCAGAAATAAAGAATATTTTAGAGTTCGATAAGTGTTTTTCGGGCGCGAAAATACATAAGCTTGAGCAAAATTACCGCTCCACAAAAAAAATATTAGAGCTTGCAAACACTATAATTA
>CAZNKA010000170.1:0-1643 GCA_964573495.1 uncultured Acidiphilium sp.
AAAAAACGACCTGTTTTATCGCAAGCATTGCAAACTCGCAATAAAAACAAGTCGTTTAAATTGAAATTAAATATTAGTCTTTTTCAAGAACGGATATTGCGTCGGTTATAGTTTTTTCGTAAGCTTCTTTGCCGTATTTATCTACTTCGGCTTTATTCTTTTCGCCATGCGTTAAGCAACCTGCGCCGCCTATACAACCGCCAACGCAAGCCATACCTTCGATAAAGTTTGCGTCCAAAAGGTTCTTGCTCTTCTTTAAAAGCGCGATTTTACACTGCTCTATTCCGTCGCACGAACAAGCTTTTAAATCGAAATCGGTAATGCCTTGCTCTTTTAAGGCTTGAGCGACCGCGTCTGAAAGACCGCCGCTACGTGCAAATATACGCCCGTAATACGAAGCGTTATCGAGCACGCCGTCGTCGGAAAGCGCGGTGATATCGATATCCTTACTGTCGAACAAAGCTTGAAGTTCTTCGAAGGTCATTGCCGCGTCTACGAAAGGCGCAACTTTTTCGCGCTTAACTTCTAACTTTTTAGCGGTGCACGGTCCTATAAACACAACCTTGCAAGGAGCTTCGTGATCTTTTAAATATTTAGCAATCGCAGCCATCGGCGAAGGATTGTGCGAAACGTAAGGAAGCATCGCGGGGAAGCTTTTTTCGATGTAGTTAACGAACGCGGGACAGCAAGAACTCGTTAAAAATCCTTTTTCGACAAGTTCCCTCGATTCGCTCATAGCCACCATATCGGCGCCAAGCGCGGCTTCTACGACCGTATAGAACCCGAGTCCTTTTAAGCCGTTAATAACCTGCCCCAATTTTGCGTACGCAAATTGGCTCGATATAGAAGGAGCGACCACGGCGTAAACTTTATAGTTTTTATTTTGTTCGCTCTTTTTAATTATATCGATGACGTCCAAAATATAAGATTTATCGGATATTGCGCCGAACGGACATTGATAAACGCACGCTCCGCACGAAATACATTTAGAATTATCTATGCAAGCTTGTTTTTCTGCGCCCATAGAAATAGCTTTAACTTTACAAGCGTCCTCACACGGGCGTTTGTAGTTGCGAATCGCGCCGTAAGGGCAAACCTTAGCGCATGCTCCGCACTCTTTGCATTTCGTTTTATCGATATGAGCTACGTGATTCGAATCGAAAGTAAGGGCGCCGAATTTACAAACGTCTTCGCAGCGGTGAGCCAGGCAACCGCGACAAGCGTTGGTTACTTCGTATCCGCCGATCGGGCATTCGTCGCAAGCGATATCGATAACCTCTATAACGTTGGGGTTCTTTTTGTCTCCGCCCATCGCAAGCTTTACGCGTTCGCTTAAAATAGCGCGTTCTTTATAAACGCAACAACGCATCGTGGGATTTTTGCCCGGAACAATACGTTTAGGTATATCGAAAACGGTTTCGGTGAGCGTATCGTCCCAAGCGTCGCGAGCTACTTCGCGTAAAACTTTATATTTTAAATGTTGAACTTTTGTATCAAATTTTTTCATTTCGAAAACGGGTTCCTATATAATATTTTTATCGTTTGCCTAATAATAGGCGGATTTGGTTAAAAAACGCAAAAACGCTTTTTAAACGCGAGAAAGTATTTCTTTTTCGAAAAACTCGTTAACGGTATCGGGGCTG
>CAZNKA010000171.1:0-1609 GCA_964573495.1 uncultured Acidiphilium sp.
AAAATGTATTTTAAAGATCTCTGGTGGAGCCTTCTGCTGATAGCGGTCGGTTCGTATTTAATAGGAAATCTGAATTTTGCCATTTTAATATCGCGGAGCAAAAATAAGGATATAAGAGAAATGGGCAGCGGTAATCCGGGCACGCTTAACATGAGCCGTCAGTTCGGGTTGAAAACGGGAGTGTTAACGCTTGCTTTGGATATTTTAAAAGGCGCGGTGCCCGCTCTTATAGCAACGCTGGTTTACGGCGACGCCGTTTTCGGCGATTCTACGCTTCGCGTTGGCGAAATGGCGCAATACGTCGCTGGTTTTTTCGCTGTTACGGGGCATATTTTTCCCGCTTTTTACCGATTTAAGGGCGGCAAGGGCATTGCGACTACGATAGGCGTGTTTTTGGTTGGCGAGCCCGTAGTAACCCTTATTTTTGCGGCGGTTGCCGTAGGATATATACTCGTAACCGAAATAGGCTCCGTAGGCTCGTTTATAGCGACCACTCCGTCGGCGGTGGCGGCTGTTATCAGGTTTTATAACGACGGCTTCGCGCATGAGCCTAACTTCGAATACGGAATGGCGTTTTTTATCGCGGCGGATCTTTTCGTTTTCGGTATAATTTTGTTAACTTGGATAGCTCATCGCCAAAACATCAAAAGATTGTTGGCTGGCGAGGAACACGTTACCGACTGGATGCGAATGATCCACGACGCGAAAGCAAAACAAAAAAGCAAACGAAAAAAAATTAAAGAAGAGGATACGAAAATGAGCGAGTTAACACAAAAAGTAGTTATTTGCGGCGACGGAATTACCGCCGAGATAAGCACTTCGGGCGCAGAAATGGTCAGCGTAATCGCGAGCGGCAAGGAGCGCGTATGGCAGGGCAACGAAAGGTCTTGGAAGGGGCGCGAACCCGTATTGTTCCCCATGTGCGGCGCTCTAAAAGATAAAAAATACCGTTACGAAGGCAAAGAATATTCGCTGCTTCAGCACGGCTTTGCGCGCGGAAGCGAGTTCGAAATCGTAAATAAAAGCGAAAACGGCGTTACCATGGTTTTAAAAAGTAACGATAAAACGCGCGAGGTTTACCCTTTCGAATTCGAGCTTTTCGTTACCTACGAAATAATCGGCGGCGCGGTGAAAATTACTTATAAAATCAAAAACGTCGGAAGCGATAAAATGTTTGCCTCTATCGGCAGCCACGAATCGTTTAACTTGTTTTCGGAATTCGGCAGCGGTCAGATAATCGAATTCGAAAAAGACGAGCACTTTTTATCGCCTATCGTTTTGGGCAAAACCGGCACCACCTTGTACGAGTGCGTCGATTTCGGAAGCGGAAAATCTTTGGTTATAAACCGCGATCTTTTCGTGCACGATTCGCTTATTTTCGGCGGCATAAATTCACGTAAGGCTACTTTAATAGAAAACGGCAAGCCGCTCGCGGAAATCAGTTTCGACGCACCCAATATGCTCGTTTGGACCAGCCCGACGCCCGAAAACTTTATTTGCATGGAACCGTGGTTTAACTTGCCCGATAAAGTAGACGCAAGCGGAGATATTCGCGATAAAGAAGGGCTTATTTGGCTAGAACCGAACGAAGAATTTTCAAGCGTTCACA
>CAZNKA010000172.1:0-1603 GCA_964573495.1 uncultured Acidiphilium sp.
GCGCCGCTTATATTAACGCCTTCGCATTTATCCGAAAGCGACAAAACCGAAAAATACGCGTCTTTTTGTTTTTTAAACGAAAATTTTCCGTGCGAAAAAATATAAAAGTCGGCGTATAGGTCGATTATCCGCACTTTCACACCGTTTTCGGCGGCAAAAGCGGCTGCTTGTAAATTGCCCAAAAAGTGATCGTAACGCCCGCCGCACGCACAATAAAAAGTAATTTCGCGCGCGCCCGAAGAAACGGCAAAACGAGTTGCCTCCATCGTGTCCGTATCGTCTTTGACGGTAGGCAAGTCAATCGATTTAATACCTTCGGGCACTGCTATGTCGCCGATAGAATCTCCGTCGCCGACGAAAGTATCTACGCGCGCGCCGTTTTCGAGCGCGTATTTAAGACCTTTATCGCACGCAATTACGAAAGTCGCGTTCTCTATGCCGCAGAGCGGAGAAAATTCTCCGCCCGAAATTATTGCCGTTTTTTCAAAGTTATTATTTTCCATTTTATCGTTTTGTAAAAGTGTAAATGTACATGCGCGCGCATACGCGCGATTTTTTTATTTCGATTACACGCAGGTTTTTAACGTTACGGCGTTAAAGCCTTGCTTTTTCATTTTATCCGTAGCCCAGTCGCACAGCTCGCGAGTTTCGAATATAGCAAACACCGCACAGCCGCTGCCGGTCATCGCAACCGCGCCGGGCGAAAGCGATTTATACGCGTTAAAAGCGTTCTCTACTTCGTCGCACAAGTTTTTGGCCGCAGGATAAAGGTCGTTAAAAATTAGCGAATAATCTAAATTTCCGTTCTCCAATCCGCCAACAAGTGCGGCTATAAGCCCGTTATCGACACTTTCGGTGTTTTCTTCGGCAAAAGTTTTTTCGCCAGAAACGGAGCTTTTACTTTCGCAAAGCTCGTCGAAAATTTTAAAACATTCGCCGGTATCGACGCCGCGGCTTGCAAACGCAACCGAAAACCAAATTTGATTTTTAAGGTTGAAAGGCGTTATTATTTCGCCGCGACCGCGAATTCGGCACGCCCCGCCGTTTAACAAATATGCGGTATCGCTTCCGAGCGCGTTGGCAAGCGAAATTAAATCCGCCTCCTTTTTATAAATCCGCTCCATTGCGCGAAGTACGGCGGCGGCGTCCGTAGAAGACCCACCCATTCCCGAAGATATCGGTATGTTTTTATATAGAGTAATATCTGCGCCCAAACTGCCCGTCTTTTCGCAATAAAGCTTGGCGGCTTTAAAAGCGTTGTCGCGCTCGGGCGCGTAAAACTGCCTTTGCTCAAGCGTTAACCCATGCGTTTTAAGCGTTATTTTTTTATCGCGACGCGAACGCACTAAAACCCTATCGAATAAATCGACGGTTACAACCACGCTGTCCAACGCGTGATAATCGCCGCGCCTGCCTTCGACTTTTAACGCTAAATTTATTTTAGCATTGGCTTTTTCGCTGACTATCATCTTTTGCTCCTATATGTTTTTTACCGCAAAAGTCGGGCTATAGGTCGATTAACGGCGCTTTCGCGCATTTTTTACGCATTTAAAAACACCTGCGAATCAACTTATAAATCTATTTTGCGATAAACCGAAATAAC
>CAZNKA010000173.1:0-1525 GCA_964573495.1 uncultured Acidiphilium sp.
CGAATTCGCAATTCGAACCGCTTTGCGAATAGTAAGAAGCGATTGCCGCGGTTATTGCGACTACCACTTCTTGAGGAACGCCTTGCTCCGCGGGTACAACCGAAGGAGCAGCCGAAGGTTCGCTTTTTGCGGCGGGAGCTTCCGTTTTTTTATTTTTTGCGGCGGTTAAAACTTTACCTATTCCGCTTATAACCAAAACGATTACGCCCATCCCCAAAAAGACGACGATCATTCCGAGAATTAAAACGAACAAGCCCGTTTCCAATCCCGAATTAAAAAGCTTGAAATCGTAACTAAGTAAATTATTTAGCATTATAATTTACCCCCGATTAAACCAGCCTCTGGAGTGCCGCTATTACGTATTGGCGAACGAATTCGGGCTCGATAATGTCGTCGATAAAGCCGTTTTTAGCGGCATTGAACGGATCTTGAACTTCGTCGGCGTATTTTTTAGCCGCCGCGTCGTGATTTTTTTCGTTTACGCCGGCGTAAGCTATCATAGCGCCCTTTTCGGTTTCGAAAAGCGAAATTTTAGCCGTTGCGAACGCGTAAGAATAATCCGCGCCGAGCGCCTTGGATCCGAACAACGAATAGCCTAAGCCGATCGCGTTTTTATAAACGACGTTTATTCTGGGAGTTTGCAAGTTGTTGAGCGCGTAAGTTAAATTGGCAACGCTCTTTAATATTTCGGTTTTGGCAACGCATTCGCATTCTTTAATGCCGCGCGCGTTAACGAATGTTAAAAGCGGCAAAGAGTTTTCGTCGCAATAATAAACGAATTCTTTTATTTTAGAAACGACTTCGTTATCCAAAGCAACGCCGTCTTCTTCCCCCGCGAAAACTATCGCGCCGCAAGCTATTCCGCCTACTCTGCCAACGCCTACTTTAACGGCGGGCGCGAAATCCTTTTTGAATTCGATAAAATAGTCTTTATCGAAAACGGCGTTTATTATGCACTTTTCGCAAGCTTTTTCGTTAAGTTCGGGCGAAGTGCGGTTGTAATCGTCCATCGTTTCGACTTCGCCGTTATAATCGGGCAATAAATCCAAAAGTTTGGCAACCGTATCGCGAACTTCGAGCATATCTTGCGGAGCGAAAGTCGCAAGACCGTTATTTTTAGCGCCGCTTACGCCGCCCAACCCGTTTTTATCGACGGTTTTGCCGCTTTTTGCGGAAATAACCAACGGACTGGAATAGCAAACGCAAGCCTCGTTTAAAACAAAAGTATAATCGCACCCCGCGGCGATTAAAGCGGACGAACCGAACACGTCGCCCAAGCAGACCGCGAATTGCGGAACTTCGCCTTTAAGCTCTTGAACGTTTGCCAAAACTTCGGCAATGCCCTCAAGCACGTTTACGCCCTCGCCGACGGCTACCCCTCGAGAATCTAAAAGATAGATTATCGGACTGCCCGAACGAAGCGCCTTGATTTGACATTTCGCGATTTTTTCGCAGTTTGCTTTAGTAAGGCCGCCCGAAAGAACGGCGGAATTTTGAGCTATTAAGAAAACCGAATTGTCGTTTA